>JAEMTW010000109.1 GCA_016462095.1 Thermoleophilia bacterium | reverse complement strand
CTTCCTAAAAGGGTCTGACCCCAATAGGAAGTTGATCAACAAACCAAACACCCAAGACGCCGCTAACTTCCTAAAAGGGTCTGACCCCAATAGGAAGTTGATCAGATCAGATCAGAGAAAACGACGTCATCGCGTGGAATTGGGCGACGCGGACTTCGACCTCGTCGCGGGTCAGACGCTGCACACGCTCGGTGCCGAACTCCTCGACGTTAAAGGAGGCGACGACCGACCCGTAGGCGACAGCACGACGAAGCTGCTCGAGCACCGGCTCTGTCTGGCCCGTGGCTGCGAGATAGCCCACGAAGCCGCCTGCGAACGAGTCGCCGGCACCGGTCGGATCGAAGACCTCTTCAAGCGGATAGCCGGGGACCCCAAAGAAGCCCTCGTCGGTAAACAGCGCAGCGCCATACTCGCCCCGCTTGATCACGACGATGCGTGGACCGTGCTGCGAAATCGCGCGAGCGGCCTTGACGAGTGTGGACTCGCCCGTCAGCTGGCGCGCCTCACCATCGTTGAGGATCACGCAATCGACCTCGCTGATTGCTGCGAGCAGCGAATCCTTGGCGATCTCGATCCAGAGATTCATCGAATCGAGCGCAACCAAGCCAGCCTTGGACTGACGACGGACCGACCGCTGCACGTCGGGCTGGATATTGCCGAGAAACAAGACCGGCGATGCAGCCTCGGCCTCGGACAATTGGGGGTCGAAGTCAGCGAAGACACCGAGCCGCGTATCGAGCGTCTCGGCGACGTTAAGATCGAACCCATAGCGGCCGTCCCAGGCAAAGGTCGTGCCGCCGGCGATCCGTTGAATACCCGCCGTGTCGATCCCCCGCTCTGTCAGCACAGCTTCGCTTTCGAAGTCGTCGCCGACGACCCCGACGACCCCGACGTCCGTAAACAGATTCGCAGCAAGTGCGAAGTGGACGGCGGAGCCGCCGAGCGCCCGGTCGCGTCGACCAAAAGGCGTCTCGAGGCTGTCGTAGGCGATCGATCCAACTGCAGTGAGGCTATTCACGAGGCAGACGGTAGCAGCGAGCGCTACAGCTCCACGACCACTTTGCTGGACCGTCCGGGCATCGTGCGCGTGCCCTCTTCGACGGCCAGCAGGGCGTCCCAGTCCTGGACCCAGATCATGCGGCGTTCGATTGAGGCGATCTCCTCGGAACGCAGCCAACCCGAGACCTTCGTCAGTGTCTCACGCGTCGTGCCTGTCATCTCGGCGAGCGAGCCGTGGGTCAGACGAACATCGATGCGCACGCCCTCGGGCGTAACCTTGCCGAAGTGGTCTGCCAGCTCGGTCAGCACGGTTGCAAGCCGAGCCGGAACTGGCTGGAAGGCAAGTCCGGCGAGGCGTGCCTCGGAGGCACGGAGACGGAGTGCGTTGGAGCGTGCAAGGTTGCGAGCCACGATCGGGTCGACGGCTGCGAGGGTCTGCAGATCATTCGTGGAAGCGACGAGAACGTCGCAGTCCACCAGCGCCTCAACCTGCTCGGTGCGCATGTCGTCGACGAAGGGAAGCCGACCAAAGACCATGCCTGCATCGAGCAAGCCGCTGGTCAGGCAGCGACCGTCTTCGTTGACACGAACGGCACGCGCCACGCCATCGACGATCACGTAGGTGCGGGCGTCGACGTCGGCTGCGCCCGAGATGATTTCGCCACGTTCGAAGCGAACGGGATGAAAGGCGCTGATAGCGCGCGTAAGTCGATCGCCTTCGAGCTCGTCGAAGAACGGCGTCTCTTTGATCGTGGAAAGCAACTGCGGATTCATGATCAACCTCCAAATGGTGATCTGGGATCCGACGGTAAGCCGGAGCCCAAATTCATCATGGGCGGCTGATGTTGCGTTTCTGTTGAGCCCGAGTGGCGCCTCAGCGAACCTTTGTAAAGGCTCTGCGCACAGTGTTAAGAAGGCGTTTAGACGGCGTCTGGAGTGAGGATCTTGGCGAGCTCGCCCTGCGTGTGCAGTTCCTCAACAATGTCGCAGCCACCGATCAGCGTGCCATCCACAAACAGCTGTGGTGTGGTGGGCCAACCCGAGTAGGCCGAGAGCTGCTGACGGATGCGTGGATCCGGCAGGATATCGATCGCGATGAACTCCACGCCGCTCTCAAGAATACGCTCGGACACCCGCGCCGAAAAACCGCAGCGCGGCTCTTCTGGCGTGCCCTTCATGAACAGTGCGACCCGGTTGCCCGTGATGATCGCGGTGATCTCGTTGAGGATGTCCTCGTCGCTCATGACGCTCATGTTGATGCTCCCGGTGCAATAGGGACGGTGGTGATGGAAAGCGCGTGGATGGCGCCCGAATCGAGGTGCTCTTGGACGGCCGCGTAGATCATCTTGTGCTGCTCGATCAGGCTCTTGCCGACGAACTGCTCGGCCTCGACGCGTACGGCGAGATGATCCCCACCCGCGCCCATGAAGTCGTCGACGCTGGCACGACTTCCCGGCAGGTGCGTCTCGATCAGTTCTTGGACGATGTTCAGTTCCACGAGCGAAGGGTAGCGTAGGCGCGCGGGAGGTTCGGCACATTCGAAAGCGGCAGTGCACGAAGCTGCGGCCGAACCCACACGCTGGTGGCCGAGAGATAGGGCGAGCTTCCTGGGTCGCTGGTGCCGGGGTCGTAGACGAGGCGCCAGCGGGCACGGCTCCACGCACCGCGGGTCACACAGCTGCCGCGGAGGGCCCCCGCGCTCGCGGACAGCACCCGCTCGCTCCGGCGACAGACGGCAGTCCCCAGGCGTTCGCCCGGCAGGATTCCCTCCCAGCTGAGGCGGAGTCCCGCCACTCCCGGCGCCACGACGCTGCCGGGCAACAAGGCGAGGTCGCGGATCAGCGTTCGACCTTGACCATCGATGCCATCGCGACTCGCCGCGAGGCGCAGTCGAATCTGTGGGCGCACTCCGACCACGCCCAACCGGATGCGTTGTGGCGCAGCCAGACCACTGTCAAGCTCGAGCCAGGCGACTGCATTGACGAGTGGCACGATCGTCCCGCTGAGGCGTCCGGACTCGTCGCCAGCCACCGGGGTGCGGACCGGCTGATGCCCAGCCACGGTCGGCTCGAGCACGATCGTCGCCGTTGCCTCGAGCTGACCTGCTGGCAACTGTCCCGAGACCGCGACGTCAGTCCCCGCAGTAACAGCCCACTGTGCGAGTGCGACTGGCGCGTTGCGAGCCGGTCCAAGGCGCAGCCGAACGCCAGGCTGGTCGACGTCCGAGGCGCGCGCCACGGGCGCAGTTGCTGTCGACCAGGACTCATCTCTGCCCTCGGCAGTCTCCACCACCACGTGCACGCGCAACCGGTTCCCGGCATCTGCCGCGTCCACCAGATACGCCGTGTCGTGCGCTCCAGCAATCTCCACAAAGCTGCCAGTGTCTACTGAACGCTCCCAGTTGATCGTCAGATCGATGTCCATCGCCTCTTCGACCTGTGTGTCTTCAACCACAAGATGCTGTCCGACGAGTGCCTCGCCGCTGATTACTGGCGGGCTGGTGATGACGGGCGCAGCCTGACAGGTCGCCGCCAGAGCCAACCCGAAGAACAGCGTGAGCAGTAGCGATCTCATCGACAGGCCAGCGCGGCCGAGCCGAGTCCGCACGACAGTGTTGTTGCCGGAGTCGCAGTGCCAGGAGCACTTGGCGACGCGGGCGTGACAGCCTCGCTGTTCGCCCGATTGTCGTTCGCCGCGGCCGGGCGGGCAGCGTTCGAGCTCGCTGTCACTGTGGGCTTCGTGTTCGCCAGCAACCGACGAGCCGCCTCGAGTGCGAGCAGGCGACCAGCGGGGCCATACGGTCCCTCGCCGGGACTCGCCGAAAGTTCGGGCGGTGGCTCGCTGAATGCCCGCGGCGGCGGTGCCTGCCCACCGAGCAGGCTCGCTGCCGTCAAGGCGCCGAGCGTGCCTGCCAGCAGCAGCGCCGCTGCGACGCCTCCGATCAATCGCCAACGCACGGCACGCCGCACGGCACTGTCGACATGATCGGTGACGCGCACGAGCACGCCACCACCCAAGCCTGCCGCTCTACCCCGCGCCGCGACACCCTGCCACTCGGGACGCAGTCGGGAGATCGCCATCCAGAGACTGTTCGAAGAGCGCCCTGTGCGACGTCCTGCCTCCACGTACGAGAGCTCGCTGCTGACGAGCCCGAGTGCGATGTCGTTCGGGATTCCCATTCGTTCCGCGGTCCAAGCAGCGGTGCGCTCGACGTCGATGCGAAAGCGCGTCAGATCGACAGGGTCGCGATCGAACTCTGTGGTCGCATCGATTGGGAGTTCGTCGACGTGCTCCTCGCGACGCCGTTGAGTGTCTGCGCGCCACGCCTCGCGCCGCACCGCACCGTCGACCACAAGGTAGGCAAACAGCCCGTTGGGGCCTGTCCGTTGCAGCACCCGCGTGGACTCCAGACCAATCGGTTCCCACAGGCGCGCCGCCGCCTCCTCCAGCAACACGCGGTTCGTGCGCGCAACGTCTTCCGACCGACGTAGGGCAAGCGCCAGTTGGAGTGCTCGCGCAACTCCGTCGGCGACAGCCTGTTGGCGCTGCTGCAGACTCTGAGCGGCAGCCGCTGGGATCGCCTCTGCGAGCGCCAGCAGGACGGCCGGCCGCGAGCAGACATCACGAATGGCGCTGGCCGAGAGGTGCGGCCTTAGATCGGGGGTCGTCGTGGCTGCCATGGAGAGACAAACTCACAACCTAATCGCGTCAAGCGCGCTGCCCCGCCGTCTGGTGAGAGGGCTTACGCGGGCGGGATGACAATCTCGCCGAGCGTCTGCACTTCGTGCTCGAGTTCGACGCCGAACTGCTCGCGCGCCCGTCGACGCGCCTCGATCATCAGTGCCACCACATCGGCGGACGTCGCCTCGGCGAAGTTCTCGATGAAGTTCGCGTGCTTCTCGGAGATCCTGGCGCCGCCGACCGTGTAGCCCTTGAGCCCACACGCCTCCAAGATCTGGCCGCTCGTCTGCTCGCCTGGTGGGTTTTTGAAGACGCTGCCAAACGTGCGTGCCTTGCGCGGCTGGGCGGCCGAGCGACGATCTTGGTAGTCCCGCACGAGCGCTTTAATCGCCGCGGGGTCGCCGGGCGCGAGGGCCAACTCTGCCTGTGTGACGATCTCTCCCGGGCGGAGGTTCGAGTGGCGATACGTCAGCTCGAGCTCGTCCACGCGTGCTCGACGGCTGCCTGTGGCGCTGCAGATCGTCACGCTCACCAGAGTGTCCTTCAGTTCCCGCCCATAGGCCCCAGCGTTCATCCTCACTGCACCCCCGATGGTGCCAGGAATGGCACAGGCAAACTCGAAGCCCGCCAGACCAGCGTCGCCAACCTTGCGCACGACTGCAGCAAGCGCGGCACCGCCACCCACGGTGGCGCCGGCGTCGGTCACGTCGATCGCAGCGAGCGCTCCGTCGAGACGCAGCACGAGTCCCGCAAACCCCGCATCCGCTGGCAGCAGGTTCGAACCGAGACCGATCACTGCGATTGTGAGGTCTCGCTCCTCTGCCCAGCTCAGCATCGCCAACAGGGCCGACTCTTCTGTCGGCTCTGCAAGGTACTGAGCCAGACCGCCCGTACCGATCGTCGTATAGCGACTGAGCGGCACATCCGCCAAGACTCCAGCAGGCAGCGTGCTCAATTGAGCACCGCCCGCGCGATGCGATCAACAGGCCCAGCACCGCAGCAAAGAATCAGATCACCGCTGCGGGCAATTCCTTGAAGCTCCCGCGCTGCGGCACCGCCGGTGGCAATGAAGACGGCCTTCGATCCAACAAGCTGGGCGATACGACGTGCGCTCGCTTCCGGATCGGGCGCCCCACGCGCCACGTACGTCTCGACCACAATCACCCGGTCTGCTGCCTTCAGCGCCTCGGCAAACTGCTCACCAAAGGCGACCGTGCGCCACGGCATGTGCGGCTGAAAGAGGACAATCAGGCGCTTTGGCTCCCGCCCGCGCGCTGCCGCGATGGCGGCTGCGAGCTCGGTCGGATGATGGGCGTAATCGTCGACGACGGTGTATCCAAAGGCGCGACCGACGACTTCGAAGCGTCGTCCGGCACCCTCAAAACGCTCAAGTGCGGCAAAGGCCTCGTCGAGCGACACACCCAATCGTTCCAGCACCAGCGCAGCGGCACAGGCATTGCCAGCATTGTGGACACCCGGCACGGCGAGTCGCACCCGCTCGGGCCCACGCGACGGACGAAACGCAATGCCATCGCCATCCGCAACGGCATCGAGCGCACGGAGTCCCTCACCCGGACCGACACCAAACCGCGCCACCTCTGCCGCCGGAGCAATCGCGACACCGTCGCCGAGTACGATCAGCCCGTCCGTCGGCACCGTGGCGGCCCACTCACCGAGCAACGCGACGACATCCTCGACAGAGTCGTAGTGGTCGAGGTGGTCGAAGTCGACGTTCAGAATCACGCCAATCGTTGCCGGGAGTTGGAGAACGGAACGATCAGACTCGTCACCCTCCACGATCGCGATCTGGTCCGATCCACCCCGTGCGTTGGTGCCGAGCTGA
>JAEMTW010000108.1:3213-6527 GCA_016462095.1 Thermoleophilia bacterium | reverse complement strand
GCGATGGTTCGTTATAGGCGCAGTGGTGACAGACGAGACGTGGCGGATGCTGATGCAACACCAACGAGACGTCACACGATGGGCACCCAAAGCCACGACCACAGGCTCGACAGTGCAGCGCGAGTGCGGCACCACGCCGGTTGAGCAGGATCATCGCGCGCCCGCCGTCACGTTCGATCTCGCCGAGTGCGCTCGCGAGCGTTCTCGAGAGCGGATAGTGCCCGTCACGCGACAGATCGACGATTTCGACGGGCGGCAATTTGCCGCCGACCCGCGTTGGCAGCTTGATGTGTTCGAGTGCCCGCCAGGCCTCGGGGCGTGGAGTCGCCGAGGCAAAGACGACGGCGGCCGTGGCTGCTCGCGCTCGCATCAGTGCCACGGTGCGAGCGTCGTAGCGTGGGTCCGACTCTTGCTTGTACGCAATCTCGTGTTCCTCGTCGACGACGATCAGGCCGAGGTCACGCATTGGGGCGAGGATCGCGGACCGCGCGCCCACGAGCACGCGCGCCTCGCCCGACTCGAGCCGCTGCCAGACGCGTGCGCGCTCGCCCTGTGCGAGACCAGAGTGCAGCACCTCGACGAGGCTGCCAAAGCGGCGCCGCACGCGCGCAGCGGTCTGTGGCGCCAGGGAGATTTCTGGCACGAGGATGATGACGCCCCGTCCCTGCTCAAGCGCGTGGGCTGCTGCGCGTAGGAACACCTCGGTCTTGCCCGAGCCGGTGACGCCGTGCAACAGCAGCTCACGGCTCGCGTCGCCGCTGCCATCGACAGCCTGCTCGAGCCGCAGGATTGCCACGATCTGATCTGCATTTGGTTCGAGCGACGACTCGAGCTCCGGCTTGGGCGCATCGATCTCGACCAGCCGCCCAGCGGCCAACAGCTTGCGGACCGCGCCGGGCGTGGAGCCAGAACGAGCTGCAATGTCGCTGAGGGGGCCCGGCGCGTTCGTCGCGGCCGCCAGGATCGCGGCCTGCCTCACACCCTTGACGACGGCGTCGGGCGCAACCGCCAGCCACGGATCCGGTGGTGGTGCGTTGCCCGTGGGTGGTAGCACGAGCTTGAGCGCACGCGCTGGCGGGGTGGCGTAGCGATCGGCGATCCGTAGTGCGAGCTCGACCAACTCGGGCGGTACACGCCCACCCGTATCTACCACCGGCTTAAGCGTGATGCCCGCAGGAATATCATCGTCCGTGGCTTCGCGCACCACCACGCCGCGCTCCTGGCGGCGGCCAAGTGGAATCTCCACGACAGCGCCAACCGGCAGCGCACCGGCGTACGTCAGTGGCCCCTTCAGTCCGCGCGTCGTAACGAGCGGGATGACAACGACTGCGCTAGAGCGCAGCGAGGAGCTCGTCGACCCGATCGGTCCGTTCCCACGTAAATTCATCTCGTCCGAAGTGGCCATAGGCAGCACTGGGACGATAGACCGGACGGCGCAGGTCGAGCTGCTCAAGGATCGCGGCGGGCCGCAGGTCGAACACCTTTTTGACTGCCTCGACGATCTTGTCGTCGTCAACTGTGGCCGTGCCAAACGTCTCGACCATGATCGAAACGGGATGCGCAACGCCGATCGCGTAGGCAACCTGGACCTCACAGCGGGCGGCAAGGCCGGCAGCAACGACATTCTTGGCGACCCAACGGGCGGCGTAGGCAGCCGAGCGATCGACCTTGGAGGGGTCCTTGCCGGAGAACGCCCCACCACCGTGGCGGGCCATGCCGCCGTACGTGTCGACGATGATCTTGCGTCCGGTCAGGCCGGCATCACCCATCGGTCCGCCGATGACGAAGCGACCCGTCGGATTGACGAGCAGCAGATCGGAGTCGGCATTGAACAGCGAGGGATCGCAGATGCCGGCGGGCAGGAGGCCCTGCACGACGTGCGTGGCCAGATCGGCCTTGATCTGAGCCTGCTCAACGGCTTCGGAGTGCTGCGTGGAGATCAGCACGCGCTCGATGCCGACGGGGCGCAGATGGCCACCATCCTCGGCGTACTGCACCGTCACCTGCGTCTTGCCGTCTGGGCGCAAATAGTCGAGCGTGCCGTCCTTGCGGACAGCGGCGAGACGACGGGCGAGCTGATGCGCAAGCGTGATCGGAAGCGGCATCAGCTCGGGCGTCTCGGTGCACGCGTAGCCGAACATCATGCCTTGGTCACCCGCACCGACCTCGTCGGCATTGCTACCGTCGACGCCTTGGGCGATGTCGGGCGACTGGCGGTCGAGCGTCACCATCACGCTGCAGGTATTGCAATCGAAGCCCTTGAGGGCGTCGTCGTAGCCGATGTCGCGCACGGTGCCGCGCACGAGGTCGGGGATATCGATGCGAGCGTTCGTCGTAATCTCGCCGGCGACGATGACGACGCCGGTCGTGATCAGCGTCTCACAGGCGACACGCGACAGCGGATCCTGCGCGAGCACGGCGTCGAGCACCGTGTCGGAGATCTGGTCGGCGATCTTGTCGGGGTGCCCCTCGGTGACGGACTCCGAGGTAAACAGCATCGAATGTTCTTGCGCCACGTTGCGCTCCTTAACAGCCGAATCGTGAAGATGCGGCGGATTATCACGCAAATGCTAACGCGCGTCTCCCCTGAGCGTCGCACTTTCAGCCCGTTGTGGAGCGGTTATTAGGTGCTTGTTAGCCGATCGAGATAAACAACGTCGCCGCGCCGGGCGTACCCCAGGCGACGATGCCATTGATCGCACCAACGGCCGGTACGACCTTCGCACCCTTTGCTACAGCCATTGCTTGGAGCTGCGCGGCATTGATGTAGGCCAGTCCAGTCACGTTCGCAGGCAGGCCCGCCTGGCTCGTGATCGCCTGATAGGCAGCACTACTCGTAATCGACGCGGTCGGTGCGCCGGCGAGCTGCGGAGCCGTGCCGACCGCAACGATCGAACCGCCCGGCTGGACCGTGACGACGAGCTTCGTGACATCGACTGCACTCTTCGTCGCACTCTCTTCGGCGCGACCTGCACCAAGCTGGTTGGCACTGGTGAGAGCCTTCGTGAGCGTCGAGGCGGCGGCCGTCGGATCCTGCGGCGCAAGCAGCAGGGCGCCAGACGGCGTGTCTCCACCAAGCGCCACGAGCGCATGCTCGCCCGTCAGTGCCGGGATTAGACCAGCACGGAGCGAGATGCCCGTCAGCGTCTCGACCGTGCTGATCTGCTTGGCTAGCTCGGGCGACTGCGCGGCCGCAACGTCGAGCGCAGCGAGCAGCGTCGGGCCGAGATCACGGAAGGCACCAAAGCCGATCGCGTCAACCGGGATCTGGTTGGTGATCGTTGGAGCGTACGCCGTCGGGATGCGCGCGCCGA
>JAEMTW010000108.1:0-3203 GCA_016462095.1 Thermoleophilia bacterium | reverse complement strand
GGGAAGCTTGGTGAGCGTCGCCTGGAAGGCTGGGTCGTCGGCCAGTGCTGGCGCCACGCCCGACTGAGCGTCGAGCGCACTTTGGAGCGTCGCGCGTGAGGTGCCCGCAATCGCTGTCGAGCCGTTGACCGTGATCGCGAAGGCACCGCGCTCCCAGACGGGTGCACCCTTGATGTCTGGCCCCTGAGTGAAGCCAGCCTTGGCTAGTTCGCGGATCAAAGCGGCGCTATCGGCTGCCGTTGCGACGATCACTGCGTTAGCCGATGGCGTGGCGCCACCGCTGAGGTCGACGCCGAGCAGACCGACGCTGAGATCGCCACCGAGCGCCTGCATCACCTTGGCCTGATCCGAGCCATCGCTCAATCGACCGTTGAGTGTGGCGACCGCCTGAGTTCCGCCGGGCACCTTCGCGGCGAGCGCCTCGAGTGCCTGCCATGGTGCGCCACTGCGATCGGTGTTGACGCTCGCGTAGGCCAGCGCGGTGGCTGGCACGGCGACGGCTCCCTTGGCCCGCTCCTCTGCTCCAGCCGAGGCGTTGCCGCTCCCAAAAGCGGCGATCGCAGCGAACGCTAGGGCTGCGGTAACGATCGAAAGCAGAAGGATGGAGCGACGTTGCGGCATGGGCTGATTGTACATCTGGTTTGCTCTTCGTAGGTGACGAAGAAACGGCTTACCTACAGGCGCCGTCAGAAGACTAACGACCCGCGATGCGGATCAGATTCTCGGCGAATTCGAGATCGCGCTCGGCACGATACCGATTGATGCTCTCGTCGCCGGCCTCGATCAGTTCGAGCCGTGCCCGAGCATCGTCGACCTTGGCCTGTGCGGCCTCGACGTCGATGGCGTCCGAGGCAACGGCGCCTTCGACGAGCACGATTGCGCGCTCGCCCTGCATGCTGAAATACCCGTCCGAGGTGGCGAAGGCCTTCCACTCCGAGGCCCCCACGCGCACGCGAATCTCGCCGGCATCGAGCCGAGCGACGATCGGCTGATGGCGCGGCAACACGCCGAGTCCACCCTCCGCGCCGGGCACGACAACCATCTCGGCCTCACCCGAGAAGGCGTGCCCCTCTGGCGTGATGATCTCGCAATGCATGGTCGCCATAGTGGTTAGACCGCGGCGGTCTTGAGGCGCTCGGCCTCGGCGACGACGTCTTCGATGCCGCCAGCCAGGAAGAAGGCCTGCTCCGGCAGATCGTCGTGCTTGCCGTCGAGGATCTCCTGGAAGCCGCGGATCGTGTCTTCGAGGCGCACGTAGCGTCCGTCGCGACCCGTAAAGACGGCGGCGACGAAGAACGGCTGCGACAGGAAGCGCTGGATCTTGCGGGCGCGCTGCACGGTCAGCTTGTCATCGTCGGACAACTCGTCCATACCGAGAATGGCAATGATGTCCTGCAGGTCCTTGTAGCGCTGAAGCACGCGCTGGACGCTGGTAGCAACGCGGTAGTGCTCTTCGCCGACGACGCCAGGCTGCAGAATGCGGCTGGTCGAGTCGAGCGGATCCACGGCCGGGTAGATGCCCTGCTCCGAGATCGCACGCGACAACACGGTCGTGGCGTCAAGGTGGGAGAACGTGGCGGCCGGGGCCGGGTCGGTCAGGTCGTCGGCAGGCACGTAGATGGCCTGGACCGAGGTGATCGAGCCCTTCTTCGTCGACGTGATGCGCTCCTGAAGCTCGCCCATCTCGGTCGCCAAGGTCGGCTGGTAGCCCACGGCGCTCGGCATACGACCGAGCAGAGCGGACACCTCAGAACCGGCCTGGGTGAAGCGGAAAATGTTGTCGACGAACAGCAGCACGTCCTGGCCGTCGACGTCGCGGAAGTACTCCGCCATCGTCAGACCGGACAGGGCGACGCGCAGGCGGGCACCCGGCGGCTCGTTCATCTGGCCGTAGACCAGTGCCGTCTTGGAGATGACGCCAGATTCCTTCATCTCGAGCCAGAGGTCGTTGCCCTCACGCGTGCGCTCACCGACGCCAGCAAAGACGGACAGGCCGCCGTGCTGCGTTGCGATGTTGTTGATCAGTTCCTGGATCAGCACGGTCTTGCCGACGCCGGCACCACCGAACAGACCGATCTTGCCGCCCTTGGTGTACGGCGCAAGCAGGTCGACGACCTTGATGCCGGTCTCGAGGACGGACGGCTTCGGGTCGAGGTCGGCAAACTTCGGTGGCTCGCGGTGGATGCCCCAGCGCTCACCCGTGACGGGCTCGCCCTTGTCGATCGCGTCGCCGAGCACGATGAAGATGCGGCCGAGCGTCTGCTGACCAACGGGCACGCTGATCGAGTCGCCCGTGTCGAGCACTTCGGCGCCACGCGCGAGTCCATCGGTCGAGTCCATGGCGACGGCACGAATGCGGTCATCGCCCAGGTGCTGCTGTACCTCAGCCACGACGAAACCGTCCGCAGTCTGAATGTGCAGGGCCGCATAAATTGCGGGAAGCGACTCTGGGAAGACGGCGTCGATGACGACGCCCTTAATTTCCACGATCCTACCGACGTTGCGCTCAGCCATGATGCGTCTTTTGCCTCGTGATTCGATGTCGTGATTGAAGGTTGAAAATGATTGAGTCACACGCCTACCGAGGCAGTCGTGGACGTGGCGGCACCATAGCGGAAACCGTTACAGACGGTAGGGGTAAGGCGCCTACACGACCAACGCCACAACGAGAAACGGCAGGCTGAGCGCCATCGCGCCAAACGCCGTCCCACCGGTCACGCGCTCCGACCCGCGTCGCGACCAGGCGAGCAGCCCGATTCCCAGCATCGCCATGGCAAAGCCAACGACGCCCGCCCCGGCGCTGATTGCTGGCCGCAGTGGGCGTCCAGCCGCGTAAAAGACGACCACCAGCACGCCCGCTAGCACCACTAACGCCACCACCAGCAGTGCGAGCCGCAGCGCCGCAGCCCGCCAGTCGATTGTGTTCACGGTGCGAGTGGGTACGCGCAGGCCCAACCATGACCGTCGGCAGCGACTTCGAGCTGCGGGTCGTGCGCGCTGCACGAGGCCTGGGCAACGGGACAGCGGGGATGAAACCGGCAGCCCGAAGGCGGGTTGCTTGGACTCGGCACATCGCCCTGCAGCACGATCCGCTCGCGCGAGCGTGCGAGCTTGGGATCAGCAATCGGCCGCGCCGACAGCAGCGCCTTCGCATAGGGGTGCCGCGGATGGTTGTAGACCTGCTCCCCCTCCCCCTGCTCGAC
>JAEMTW010000291.1 GCA_016462095.1 Thermoleophilia bacterium | reverse complement strand
GCCTCGGCCCTGCGGCAAGCCGAGGGACACAAGGAATAGCCCGGCTGGAGTGCAGATAGAGTTGGTCGTATGGCTGCTATCGAAGACATGTTGGCCCGCGAGATCCTTGACTCCCGCGGTAATCCCACCGTCGAAGTGGAAATCGTCCTCGATGACGGTACCGCCGCTCGTGCGGCCGTTCCCTCGGGCGCATCGACGGGTGCCTTTGAGGCATCCGAGCGTCGTGACGGCGACAAGGCTCGTTATAACGGCAAGGGGGTGCTTCTCGCTGTCGCTTGTGTCGAGGACGAGATCATGCCCGAGTTGCTCGGTATGGACGCCAGTGAGCAGCGCATCATCGACCAGATCATGATCGACCTTGATGGCACACCCAATAAGGCCCGACTTGGCGCTAACGCCATCCTCGGTGTTTCGCTTGCAGTAGCCAAAGCCGCTGCGCGATCGGCAGACCTACCGCTGTTCCGCTACGTCGGTGGGCCAAACGCGCACGTCCTACCCGTGCCGATGATGAACATCCTCAACGGTGGTGCGCACGCAGACACTGGTGTTGACATCCAAGAGTTCATGGTCGCGCCCATCGGCGCTGCAGACTTCTCTGAATCGCTGCGTTGGGGCACCGAGGTCTACCACGCTCTCAAGGCTGTTCTCAAGGAGTCCGGCTATGCCACAGGTCTTGGTGACGAAGGTGGCTTCGCCCCCGACCTGCCGAGCAACCGTGCGGCACTTGATCTCATTTCGGTTGCGGTTGCAAAAACCGGACTCACTCTCGGCAAAGACATCGCACTCGCACTCGACGTCGCAGCCACCGAGTTCTTCGCGAATGGTGCCTACCGATTCGAGGGGGCCGATCGTTCGGCGGAGTGGATGACTTCCTACTACGAGACGTTGTGCGCCGACTTCCCGCTGGTGTCCATCGAAGACCCGCTGTCCGAGGACGACTGGGCTGGCTGGGCGCACATCACGACCACCCTTGGCGACCGCGTACAGCTTGTCGGCGACGACCTGTTCGTCACCAACCCCGAGCGACTTCAGCGCGGCATCGACGCCGGCACGGCTAACGCGATGCTCGTGAAGGTCAATCAGATCGGCTCACTGACTGAGACTCTTGATGCGGTGAGCCTCGCCCATCGCAATGGCTACGCCTGCATGATGAGCCATCGATCTGGCGAGACGGAGGACACCACGATTGCTGATCTGGCCGTGGCTACAAACTGCGGTCAGATCAAGACTGGAGCCCCGGCGCGCTCGGAGCGAGTGGCCAAGTACAACCAGCTCCTGCGCATTGCGGAGCAGCTCGACGACGGCGCCCGCTATGCGGGTGCGGGCGCATTCCCGCGTTTCGCGCGCTAGTCGTGCGACCCTAGGAGTATGTCTACGCCGCGTGAGGGTCGCGTCGCTGCGCCCCGGCGCCGTCGCTCGGCCCGAGGTAGGGCTGTCGCGCTGCTTGTTGTCCTCGGTGCACTGGCTTTGACATTGGCACTCCCGATCCGCGAGTGGGTTTCCCAGCGCATGGAGATCTCCCGGCTTGAGGCATCTGTCGCAGCCACTCAGCAAGGAGTTGTGGACCTTGCGACTGAGCAGGAGCGTTGGCAAGATCCGGCCTACGTTGCAGCGCAAGCGCGTAGTCGCCTGCACTTCGTATTGCCTGGCGAGATCGGCTACGTCGTAATCGGCGCTAATGACACACCTGTTGCGACAGCGGCTACTGGCGAAGAGCAATCGTGGTGGTCGGGATTATGGGATTCCGTACGAGTTGCTGATGCCGGCTGAGCTTCCGACCGCTGCTGATATCTCCGCCGTCGCTGCACAGTTGGGTCGCACGCCGCGTGATATT
>JAEMTW010000290.1 GCA_016462095.1 Thermoleophilia bacterium | reverse complement strand
CCTGACGCTCCGTCACTCGCTGAGTTAGTGGACGGCGAGGCCCGGGCGGATCAGCGTTGCAGGCTTGACGAGCCCGCCGTCGTCGTACGGTGGTGGTGTCGAATCGAGCAGTTCGGGCGCACCGAACGAGCGGGCGGTTTGGTCGGCTGGTGGGCGACCGTAGAGCGTTGAGCGCTGGATCGGGTTGCGGCCCGCGGCACGAATCACAGATTCCATGCGCTCGGGTGGGCACTCCTGGCCGTGGTCGGCGCCGGCGGCGCGGCTGATCGACTCGTTCATCAGCGTGCCACCAAGGTCGTTGACACCAGCGCCGAGCATCACGCGTGCACCCTCGGGGCCGAGCTTGACCCACGACGTCTGAATGTTCTGGATCCACGGGTCGAGCACGAGGCGTGCCGTCGCGTGCAGGACGACCGTTTCGTCGAAGGTCGGGCCGTAGCGGGCCTTGCCCTTGAGAGCGATCGGTGCCTCTTCGGGGATAAACGGCAGCGGCACGAACTCGGTAAAGCCACCGGTCTCGCGCTGGAGGTCGCGGATGCGATGCAGGTGGCGCGCGACGTGGATCGGGCGCTCGACGTGGCCGAACATGATCGTCGCGGTAGTGCGGAGTCCGACACCGTGCGCGGTGCGCATCACCTCGAGCCACTGCTCGGTGTTGACCTTGTCGGGGCAGAGCACGGCGCGCACCTCGTCGTCGAGGATCTCGGCGGCGGTGCCAGGTAGGCTGCCGAGCCCGGCCTCTTGCAGTTGGCGCAGGTAGTCCTCGAGGGTCCACTCCATCGTCGCCGCGCCCTGCCAGATTTCGAGTGGCGAGAACGCGTGCACGTGGATCTCGGGCTGGGCGGCAATGACGGCGCGCAGCACCTCGAGGTACCACTCGCCCGTAAAGCCGGGGTGAATCCCGCCCTGCAGGCAGACCTCTGTGCCACCGCGCTGCCAGGCCTCGACCGAACGGCGAGCGACTTCGCTGGGCTCGAGCAGATAGGCGGGGCCGCGGAGATTCTCGGCGAGGCGCCCCTTCGAGAAGGCGCAGAAGCCACAGCGGAAATAGCAGACGTTGGTGTAGTTGATGTTGCGGCAGACGACGTAGGTGACGTCGTCGCCGACACGGTCGCGGCGGCGCTGATCCGCGAGTCCCGTCAGGAGCGCGATCTCGGGACCGCGAGCGTTGAGCAACGCCTCAGTGTCTTCGAGATCAAGCAGCTGCTCGGCCTCGGCACGCGCGAGTGCCTGGGCGAAGGCGGGCGACACGCCACCAACGCGCAGCGGTGGGCCGTCGTGCCAGGCGAGCGGTGGCAGCTCGGTGACGCCATTCGTCCAGCCATCGTTCGGCCGCGAGCGCAACTGTGCGTCGGCGACTCGAAGGGTGGCGGCGAGCGGTGCGGGCTCAAGCCACTCGCTGTTGACGTAGTGCGGATAGACGGTCAGTCGGGCCTGCAACGTGTGCCCGGCCTCGGCGGTGGCCGTCTCGAGCACAGCTAGTTCGGGCCAAGGAGCCTCGGGATTGACGAAGTCGGGCGTGACCGGCGAGACGCCACCCCAATCGTTGATGCCTGCGTCGAGCAGTCGTGGGAAGTCGGCGTGGGCGAGATTCGGTGGCGCTTGCAGCGAGATAGCGTCGGGCAGGATCAGTCGCGCGACGGCGAGCGTCCACAGGTGATCATCGAGCGACGGCTCGGGCGCGTCGACCATCTTCGTCTCGGCCTTGGCGCGGAAGTTCTGGACGATCACCTCCTGCAGGTGGCCATGTTCGGCATGCAGGTCGCGCAGTGCGAGCAGCGCCTCGATGCGCTCGGTGCGCGTCTCGCCAATGCCAATCAGGATGCCGCTCGTCGTCGG
>JAEMTW010000289.1 GCA_016462095.1 Thermoleophilia bacterium | reverse complement strand
CGTCTTCAGCTGCCCCAACAGTTTCTGAATCACGATCGGTACCGTGATCTTGCCGCTGCCGAGCGCCACGTAAAAATCTTCAGCCTTGTGATAGCCCATCTCGCGCATCACGCCAGCCAACACGGGCGACGAGGCAATGCGCTGCGTCGGCAGTCGATTCTGCTTGAGGGCGTTCTGGAGAAGGTCGCGCCCCTTCTGTTCCGTGTCCTCTCGCTGCTCGCGCGCAAACCAGACGCGAATCTTGTTGCGCGCCCGCGTCGTGGTCACCACACCGAGCCAGTCACGCGACGGTCCACGATCTCCCTTCGACGTCAGCACCTCGACGATGTCGCCGGACGTCAGAGTTGACGACAACGACACGATGCGTCCGTTGACCTTCGCACCCACGCAGCGATGGCCGACGTCCGTATGCACGGCGTACGCGAAGTCGAGCGGCGTCGCTCCTGTGGCCAGTGCCTTCAATTCGCCCTTCGGCGTAAACACGAAGATTTCATCGTCGACGAGTCCCGTGCGCAGGTCTGCCATGTAGCCCTGCGGGTCGCCTTCCGGAACGGCAACGAGATCGTCGAGCCACTGCGTTGCGACACCCGCACGCTCCTTGTAGAGCCAATGAGCCGCCACGCCGTACTCGGCGCGCTGATGCATCTGAACGGTACGAACCTGAATCTCGAGCGGCTTGCCGTGAGGACCGATGATCGTCGTATGCAGCGACTGATACCCGTTCGACTTCGGGACAGCAATGTAGTCCTTGAAGCGACCCGGCATCGGCTTCCAGAGTGCGTGGATGACGCCAATCGTGCCGTAGCAATCGCGATCCGAGTCGACCAGCACGCGCATCGCCGTCAGGTCGTAGATCTCGTTGAACTCCTTGCCTCGGCGGGCCATCTTCTCGTAGATCGAATAGAAGTGCTTGGCGCGCCCTGCGATTGAGGCCTTAATCGAGACAAGGCGCAACTGGTCGAGCAGCTGCTCGCCGGCCTCCGAGACGAAACGCTCGCGGTCCGCACGACGCTCATTGACCATCGACTCGATCTCCGCGTACTTGCGCGGGTAGAGCGTCGCGAACGCGAGATCCTCAAGCTCCCACTTGATCGAGTGAATGCCGAGGCGGTGGGCGAGCGGCGCATAGACCTCGAGCGTCTCCTTGGCTTTCTGCAATTGCTTCTGCTTGCCAAGAAACGACAGCGTGCGCATGTTGTGCAGGCGATCGGCCAGCTTGATCACGATCACGCGGATGTCCTCGGCCATCGAGAGGATCATCTTGCGATAATTCTCGGCCTCAGCCTCTTCGCGCGAGGCAAACTGGATCTTCGAGAGCTTGGTGACGCCCTCAACCAGCACGCGCACCTCGGGACCAAAGCGTTGCTCAATCTCGTCGGCGGTCGCCTCGGTGTCTTCGACGACATCGTGCAGCAGGGCGCCGATCAGGACGTTCTCGGGCTGCCGCAGCTGGGCACAGATCTTGGCAACGCCCCAGGGGTGGTAGACGAATGGCTCGCCGCTCTTGCGCAGCTGCCCGTCGTGATGGAGACAGGCCACTTCGAAGGCGGCGGCTAGGCGCTCCGTATCCGCGTCCGGCGCGTACTCGTGGACGTCTTCAATCAATTCGTCCAGCAGTTCGCGGTGAATCTCCGCGGCGGGTACAAGTTCGGTAACGGACATCGCCTAGCGAATGGTACCGGAGTCCGATTCCACGTTGGGAGGACACCACATCCGCGCGGATGTCATGTCCTCCCTGCCAACACGCGCCAATCCCCCACCACACTCCTGCAGGGAGGACACCACAACCGCGCGGATGTCATGTCCTCCCTGCCAACACGCGCCAATCCCCCACCACACTCC
>JAEMTW010000107.1 GCA_016462095.1 Thermoleophilia bacterium | reverse complement strand
ACAACGCCAGATCCATCTTTTTCCGGCCTCCGAGCCTGCGCCCGACCGTCATCACCTTGCCTTTGAGATCGATAATTTCGAAGAGTTGTTTCTGGCCTCAATCGAGCAGGGGTATCTCGTCGATGTGCCCGGCTTCGCCGCCGCCACGCTGCTCCCTGACGGCAGCGGCCAGATGTACGTGCGCGACCCGAGCGGCAACCTCGTCGAACTTACGCAACGTGACATGACTCAAGTCAGTCGAGAACGCGTGCCCTTACGGGTCCTCGCCGATACGTTCCCCCAGAGTGCCGAGAATCTGCGGGCGACGCTGTATCTTTATGATCAATGGTCCAAAGAGCAGATGTTATGACGAAACCGACAGGCGACGCCGGCCACGTGCTCGGCTCGGTTGCTGGCCGGATTGGCGCAGCCACCGGTCAACGCTCCGCCAACACCAAGGCGACCGCCGACATCCTGCTGACGATGATCGAGACGCTCGGACTTCAGGCCGGCGATCGTCTGCCGGTTGAACGCGAGCTCGCCGCACAACTGAAGGTCTCGCGCTCGACCGTGCGCGAGGCAATTCGTGCGCTCACGTCGATGGGAGTGCTGTCAGCCCGCCAGGGGTCTGGCACGTACGTCACCGAACTGAGCGCAGAACGCCTCGCCACGCCCCTGCTGTACGCCGTCGAGCGCAACGCCTCTTCGGCCAGCGCACTAATGGACGTGCGTGGCATGCTCGAAGTCGGCGCGACAGAGCTGGCTGCCACGCGCGCCACCAAGGCGGATATCAAGCGACTCCACCGCCTCGCCGCTGCGATCCACGCCGACCAAGATGGCGTCCGCAACCTTGCGGCCGACCGTAAGTTTCATCACGCGATCCACGAGCTGGCAGACAACGAGCTCCTGATCGAGTTGATCGAATCGGTCTGGCACCTCGGCTCGACACTGCGCCAACGCATCATGGCTGGTACCGACGTCCTCGAACGCACCATGTCGGCGCACGAACTGATCATCACCGGCATCGAATCAGGCGACCCTGTTTTGGCTGGTGCAGCCATGCGGGCGCACATCGAGGACATTCGTGGCTGGCTCGAAGAGGCGATCAAATCGCCCAACGCACTTGCAAATGGTCAGTCCAATCCGTAGTCTGCCTTCAGCACGCTGATCGTGGGACCGTGGGCAGTCTGTCGCCCACACGAAAACGGGTGGAGACATGAGCCAAGGACCAGAGGTACTGATTCCAACATCGGCTGCTGAAGCCGTCGAATTGTTCGGCACAGGTGCCGACACCGCTGTGGTTGGCGGGGGCACGATCCTGATCCCGATGCTTCGCCTTAGCGACGCACGCCCGGCTCGCGCCTTGATGCTGCACCACGCTGGACTCGCCGGAATTTCCGAAACCGGTGGGCGCCTCACGATCGGCGCCATGACGCCACTCAACCACCTCGCCGCAATGGCCGACCCGATCGCCGCCTGCGTCGCCCACATCGCTGATCTCGAAATTCGCGGCCAGGCAACGCTCGGCGGCAACCTCTGCGCTCGCAATACCGACGCTCCGCGCGGCGACCTGCAGGGCGCGATGATCGCACTCGGTGCCAGCGTCCGCTCCGTTGGAGCCGGCGGCGAGCGCACCGAGCCCGCCGAAGAGTTTCTCGCCAATCGCGACGACCGACTCGTACTCGACGTCTCGTTCGAGCTGCCCGCTGCAGGCGCCTACGCCTACCTCGACCGCGCCCACACGCATGAGTACACGGCACTCGCAGTCTCTGCCGTCCGGACCAGCGACGGCGCGATTCGGCTCGGCGCAAACGGTGCCGGCCCGCACGGCCTGCGCCTGCCCTCGGCCGAAGCCGCAGCCAGCGATCACGCTGCCGCTGGCAGCGCTGCACTCGCTGACGTTGCCCTCTTCGATGACGCCATCGCCTCCGCGTGGTATCGCGAGAAGACCCTCCCCGTGCTCGTCCGTCGAGCGCTCGACCAGCTCAAGGAAGCCGCATGAGCCTCAACATCACCGTCAACGGTGCGTCGCGCACCGTCAATGCCGAGCCGCTGACGCCGCTTCTGCACGTACTCCGCGAAGAGCTTGATGTGCTCAGCCCCAAGGCTGGCTGCCAAAACGGTGGCTGTGGCACCTGTACCGTGCTCGTCGACGGCGAGCCGCGACGCTCGTGCCTGTTGCCCATCGCAGCGGTTGAAGGCGCCGAGATTCGCACCGTCGAAGGCCTCGCACCGCCGGGCCAACTATCGCCGCTGCAAGAGGCGTGGATTCACCACTATGCCGCCCAGTGCGGGTTCTGCACGGGCGGTTTTCTGATGGCTGCCACGGCCTACCTCGAAAACGGTGGGTCCGACGATCACACCGAGATCGCCAAGGCTCTCGGCGGCCACGTCTGCCGCTGCACGGGGTACGTCAAGATCCTCGATGCCGTCTCGGCGGCAGCCCGTGGCGATTCGTTCGATCTGACAACCACCGCGGCAGGGCTCCACACGACGCTTAAGGGAGTGGATCAATGAAGGCCGTTGGCGCTCGACTTCCACGCTACGACGCCCACGAGCATGTCTCGGCAGGCACGCGCTACGTCGACGACGTGCGTATCCCCGGCACGCTCTGGGCCAAGGCACTCCGCTCGCCGCACGACCACGCCGAGATCGTCTCGATTGATACGTCGGCTGCCGAAGCAATGGAGGGCGTCCACGCCGTCGTCACCTACAAGGACGTACATAAGAACGTCCACGGCCACATTGAGGGACTCGGCGTCCCAGGCGATGAGCCGCTGTTTGCCGAGACTCACGTGCGCTACAAGGGCCAGCCCGTCGCGGCTGTCGCCGCAGACAACGAGGCGCTGGCAATCCGAGCAACCGAGGCCATCCAGGTGACCTACAAGGAACTGCCTTCGTTGCTCGACGTCCGCAAGGCGTTCGACGGCGATGCCCCTCAGGTTCACCACTGGGGCAACTGGTATCCCCATTTTGAAGGCGAGATGGATCGGCGTCAGATCCGCAAGGGCGACATCGACCAGGCCTTCGAGCAGGCTGACGTGATCGTGCAGGGCGTCTACCGCCCCGCCGCCATCGAGCACATTCCGATGGAGACGCAGGTCTGCCAGGTCGTGCCCGAGGCCGGCGGTCGCTTCGTCGTCTACTCGGCCACGCAGGCGATGTACTTCTCGATGGGCGTCGTCGCAGCGCACCTCAACTGGCCACTCAACAAACTGAAGTTCGTCGGTGGCACCACCGGCGGTGGCTTCGGTGGCAAGGTCGACTCGGCTACCGAGACGATCACCACGCTGCTGGCAATCAAGTCGCATCGACCCGTGCGGTGGCGCTGGACACGGATGGAAGAGTTTCTCTGCTCGTCGACGCGCGCACCGTGGCACATGGAGATCGCCGACGCCGTTACCAAGGACGGTTGGATTCTCGGACGCAAGATGCTGACGCTACACGATGCCGGCGCCTTCGCCCGTTTCTCGCCCTACGGCGTGACCAAGCATGCGTTCCACCACACGGGTGCGTACACGATTCCGAACCTCGAGTTCAACGGCTACGTCGTCTACACGAATCGCGTACCCACGACCGCCATGCGTGGCTTCGGTGTAACCAGCGTGTCGTTTGCCACGGAGACGCACATCGAGCGCATCGCCCAGACGATTGGGATGGACCCGGTCGAATTGCGAATGAAGAACGCGACGCGTCTCGGCGACACATCGCCAAACGGCATTCCCTACGTCGATCCCTCGACCGTGCCGGTGATCCAAGCGATCAGCGACGCGGCTGGCGTCGAACTCTCTGCCCACTCTCGGACGATGACGTCCGCCATGCGCTCGGGTGAGGATCTGCCCGAGCATCTTGTTGCCCAGATGGGCAACCCGGAGGATCACTAATGGCTAAGCATCGTGGCCGCGGTATTGCGGCAATCGAATACCCCACGGGCATGAACCAGAATGGCGATCCGTCGCAGGCCTGGATCAAGCTGAAGATGGACGGCCGCGTCGATGTTTTCGCCGGCACCGTCGACATTGGCCAGGGCTCGAAGACCGTGCACTCCCAGATCGTCGCCGACACGCTCGGCGTGCCGATGGACTGGGTCACGATGGACACGTCGAATACCGATTCGTCCGCCTTCTGCATGGGTACCTTCGCCTCGCGCGGCACGTTTATCGGTGGCAACGCCGTCCGGCTGGCCGCCGAGAAGGTGCGTAACCGCATCCTCGAAATCGGTGGCGAACTGCTCGAGATCGATCCAGGCGACCTCGAGATTATCGACGGCGAAGTGATCGCCAAGGGCTCGCCCGACAAAAAGATCGGTGTCGGCGACATCGCTGGCGCGGCGACGTTCGTCAAGGGCGAGCTGATCTCTGGTCAGGGCACGGCGTTGAAGGACTACGCCACGCTCGACCCCGAGACGGGCGCCGTGACGATCCCACCCCATTCCGCCATCTCATACGCAGCCTGCGCCGTCGAGGTTGAGGTCGATGAGGAGACGGGCGATGTGCGCGTGCTCAAGATGAGCCAGGTCTACGACGTCGGTTGCGCCATCAACCCGACCATGGTTGAAGGCCAGATCGAGGGCGGTGCCATCCAGGGTCTTGGCTTGGGTCTGTTGGAGAACTGCTACCCGTACTACCCGAGCAACGACCATCGCGGCGGGCAGTTTGGTTCGTACCTCGCCCCCTCGATGGAGGATCTCCCCGAGCTCGAGTGCATCATCCTCGAGAACCCGTCAGCCGATGGCCCCTTTGGCGCCAAGGCAATCGGTGAGATGGCCAACAATGCGCAGCCACCCGCGATTGCCACAGCGATCTATAACGCCGTCGGGGTCTGGGTGACGGAACTGCCGATCACGCCGGAGAAGGTGTTGCGGGCGCTCGAAGCGAAAGCCGCGGGCATCCCTGAGTCGGTCACCACCGGAAAGGTTGTGCGCTACGACGAGGCGCTGTCGATCACCTCGCACCAGTCGGCTGACGCCGTCGTGACGTTCGCGGTCTAGACAGTGGCGACCTCGCCCTTCGGTACGTGGAACGACCAAGATCCGCTCGAGCTCTTCCCCGGCGTGCGCCTCAACGCCTTCGGAGGCGATCAGATGCTGCTCTGCCGCGTCACGTACGAGCCGGGCAAGGAAGTGCCACGTCACAGCCACGAGGCAACCGAGCAGTTGATGGTGATTCTCGACGGCTCAGTGCGCATCACGATTGAGGACGAGACGAAGACTGTCGTCGCGGGCGAAGTCGTCTGCATCAACCGCGGCCTTGCACACGAGCTCTACTCGGAGGGCGGTGTCACCTTTATCGAAGGCCTCGCCCCCGTCCCACTCGACCACGTCCCAGACCGCGAGCGCGACCTCGTGCTCGGCGACCTCCAAGGTGCCGGCCACGTCGAACGCTAGGCCTTCGGGCACCAGCGGTTAGGCTCGGCGGACATGACAAGTGCGCACTTGTCATGTCCGCCTCTAGAGCCCTATCCGCGCAGGCCCGACCAGGGCGCATCGCCCGACACGTCGACGAGCTCGTAGCCACCATCGCCCATCGCGGGCGCGAGCACGACCTGTAGCAGCGCCGTTTCCGTGCCATCGTTGAAGGAGCCGTGGACGACGTCGCGGTCGAGGTAGACCGAATCGCCGGGATTCATGATCGACGCTTCACCATCGATGTACTGCGTCACCTGTCCCGCCTTGACGATGATCATCTCGTCTTGGTCGACATGCTTATGAAAGTCGTGGCAAAAGCCTGGCTCGAGCGTGACATCGAGCACCACGAAGGACTCGCACCCCGTGTTGTGCTTCGAGCAGCGCATGCCAGCGCTCCCCCAATCGAAATCCGTCACCGGCACATCATGTTGCGTGATGAACTTGCTGGCCATGCTGTTCTCCTATCCCTCGTTGACAGTCAACGCCTTGAAGCGGCGCATGTTCTCGGTCATTGCGACCTCGGTCGGTAGGCGCTCCATCGAGGAGGCGCCGAAGAAGCCATCGATGCCCGTCGTGCGCTCAAAGATAAAGCGCGCATCGTCGGGCTCGGCGATCGGTCCGCCGTGGCAGAGCACGAGCACGTCGGGGTTGATCGCAATCGCAGCATCCCGCATGTGTTGGATCAGCGGCACGCAATCCTCGAGGGTCAGTGCCGTCGTCGCACCGATTGTGCCTTTCGTGGTCAGCCCCATGTGCGGAACGAGCACATCGGCGCCAGCCTCCGTCATCGCAACGGCAGACTCGACATCGAAGACGTAGGGCGCGGTCAAAAGGTTGTTCTCGCGGGCGATCCGGACCAGCTCGACCTCGTGGGCGTAGCCCATGTCGGTCTCCTCGAGGTTCTGCCGGAAGACGCCGTCGATCAGGCCAACGGTCGGAAAGTTCTGGATACCAGAGAAGCCGATTCGTGCCAATTCGGGCACGAAGATGTCCATCATCCGAAACGGGTCGGTACCGCAGACGCCCGCAAGCACGGGCGTCTCGCGCACGATCGGCAAGACCTCGCGCGCCATGTCGACGACGATCTCGTTCGCATCGCCGTAGGGCATCAGGCCCGACAGCGAGCCGCGACCTGCCATCCGGAAACGGCCCGAGTTGTAGATGATGATCAGGTCGGCACCACCGGCCTCGGCG
>JAEMTW010000106.1 GCA_016462095.1 Thermoleophilia bacterium | reverse complement strand
ATGGTGCGTTCTTTCGCGAGCAAGAGGTCGTGATCGTCGGTGGTGGCGACTCGGCGATGGAGGAGGCAACCTTCCTGACGAAGTTCGCCTCGAAGGTGACGATCGTGCATCGCCGCGATCAACTCCGCGCCTCCAAGGTGATGCAGGAGCGCGCCCGCGCCAACGAGAAGATCGCCTGGGAGCTCGGCTACGTCGTCGAAGAAGTGCTCGGCGAAGATGCCGTTAGCGGCCTGCTGCTACGCGAGACCGATGGCACGGCGACGAAGGAGCTCCCGTGCACCGGACTCTTCGTTGCGATTGGGCACGATCCGACAACCGGACTGTTCCAGGGGATGCTCGACATGGATAGCAACGGCTACCTCGTCCAGCAGCCTGGCTCGACCGCCACGCGCGTACCCGGAGTCTTCGCCGCTGGCGACGTTGCCGACCACGTCTATCGGCAGGCTGTGACGGCGGCCGGTAATGGCTGCATGGCTGCACTCGACGCCGAGCGCTGGCTCGCCGAACAGGCCTAGGCAGACCAGCGCCGTGCCGTACTTCATCTGTCCCAACTGCCAGAACCGCTCCTTCGACGAGGACGGACGTGAAGGCCTGTCGCACCAGGCGCGCGGCTGCCACGCGTGTGGCTTTGGCTTCGTCTTCCAACTACTTGAGGACTACTTCCCCCGCCCGGGCGCAGGCTTTGCCGTCTGCGACAACGAGGCGCGTGTGATCGCGGCCGGCAAGGGACTCTTCGAGGTCACCGGCCGGCTCGAGCAGACGCTGATTGGCCAAGACGTCCGCACGGCGCTCGCTCTGACGTTCGCCGAAGACGAGGATCCCGTTGGTACCACTCTCGAATGGGGTGTGCGACAGCTCGACAAGCACGCCACGCTGCACCATGGAGCTGGCATCGAAAAACAGGTGATCTGCGACCTGTTCCCAGCCTATGACGACGACGGCGGACTGCTTGTCGTCGTCACACCCGTCTGAACCTGACGCGCCTCGGCGCGCTGCCGCTCGACGATCGCCTGCAATCGATGGATCGCAGCGAGGTCTGCGACCCGCTCGCCAACGCTGCGCATGATCGTGCTCGCCACGGGCGGTGTCAGCAAGAGACCCAGCGTCTCGAGGCGCTCAACATCGCGCGCCGAGAGCGACGGGCGGGCAGCCGACTCGAGCTCCCACCAGGCCTCGCGCAGGCGCGCATCCGCGAGTTCGTCGGCGGCACGTTCGACGTGGCGGGCGAGGCGTTCGGCGTAGAGCTCGATGTCGAGGCGATCCATACCTCGACTCTGCCACGGCTTTAGGTGGTGCGGGCGCGCGAGGGACGCGCGGATTGCCGCCGCTCTTGCAAGCCGGTTGGACAGAGATCGAACAAGACGCAGCGATCACAGTACGCCTTGCGCGAGGTGCAGACCGCTCGTCCGTGGGCAATCAACAGGTGCGTCCAGTCGGTCCACTCTTGGCGCGGCACGATCTGCATTAGTTCGCGCTCTGCTTTGACGGGCTCGACCGTGTCGGTCAACCCGAGTCGCAGCGAGAGGCGCGAGGCGTGCGTGTCGACCGCAATGCCCTCAGCCAAGCCGTAGGCATTGCCGAGCACGACGTTGGCGGTCTTGCGACCCGCACCGGGCACCGCTTTGAGCTCGCGCATGGTGCGCGGGACCTCGCCCCCGTGCTCATGCAAGATGCAGCGCGCCGCGCCAATCAACGACTTGGCCTTGTTACGGAAGAAGCCTGTCGAGTGGATCGCGTCTTCCACATCGCTCTGGTCGGCACCCGCGAAGGCCTCGGGCGTCGGAAAACGCTCGAACAGTGGCGGCGTGACGAGATTGACGCGATCGTCCGTGCACTGCGCCGAGAGGATCGTCGCGACGAGCAATTCCCACGGTGTCCGGAACGTCAGCGAACACTTGGCGTCGGGATACTCGACCCGCAGGCGCCGCACGATCGCCCGCGCCCGTGCGGATGGCTCGCTGGTGCGCGTGACTCTAGCCATGCGCGCTGGGCAGGTCGGTGCCGGCGCAGAGCAGACCCAATGCCGGACAGCTTTCGCACATCAGTTTCGATGGCGTTGGGCGCCAGGGGCCCGTCAGAGCCGCCTGCACACGGGCTTCGAGCCCTGCGCGCAACTGCTCTCGCTGCGAAGCCTCAAAGACGCGCGTGGCCAGCTGTGAGGCCGCCAGATCGTCACCAATCCACTGGTAGGCAACCTCGACCGAGGCGTGGCCCGCTTCGAGCCCCGCCAGCGCATAGAGCTCTTCTTGAATTGTGTAGCCATGGTCGCGGCGTTCGTCCGGCGTCTGGCCCTTCAATCCGCCGACCTTGATATCTCCGATCACCAAGCAGTCGCCGTCGCGCGCACTTAGATCGAAGGCGCCCGTAACAGTCGCGCCGCCAAGCAGCAGCAAGAACGGTTGCTCGTGCCGAACATCCGCGAGCGCCGCGAAGCGGGCCTGCAGTGGCGACGTGTTCCATCGCTCCAATGCTGCTCGAGCCTCGGTTTGCTCGGCAGCCGTGGCAGCTGGCTCGATTTCGAGCAGCAGAGCGCCCGCATCGCTGTTCGCCCCCAATTCGATCGCCTCATGAACGGCCTTGCCGACGGGCGCAGCGCCACCAGCCTGTGCGCTCGGCAAGCCGAGCATCCGCTGGGTATGGAAGCGATAGCCACAGCGCTCGAAGAGATCGAGCGACGAGTAGGAGAGCGACGGCACGACCCACTCATCGGCCTGTCCCAGAGGTCGAAGCGGCGGCAACTCGCTGCCTGTCTCGCCATTCATCGTGCCCACGGCATCTACATCGAAGGCCAACTGTGGGCCACCATCGTCGAGCACGTACTCGACCGTGTCATCGCGAATTGCCGGTGGCAACGCGGGAGCCACCGACACGTCGCTGACCAGAATGCCGACGTGGGCCGCATCGAGCTCGAGCACCCGTTCGCCAAGCGCGGCGTCATCATCGATCAATCCCAGCAACCACTCCAACGTCGTGCCAATCGACAACTTGGGCCCACGCGCACCAGAGATAATCAGGTGGTCTCGCGCTCGCGTGCAGGCCACGTAGGCGATCCGATGCGACTCGCGCTCACCGGCGTCTGCAACCGCCACAAAAGCCGTACTCAACGCTCGGGTCGAGCACATCTCGTTCGTCGAAGCCGGCACCTTGGCGGCCGGCACACCCTCCGACGGTACGATCGCCAGCCGCTTCTGCGCGGGAGTCTTCGATGCGGTGTCTGCGAAGACGACGACCGGAAACTCCAGGCCTTTTGCCTGATGGACGCTGAGGAGCCGAATCGCGGCGGCCCCCTCGGATGCGATCACTCCCTCGGTCTTCAGCTCGCCATCGAGCCGTCCCGACTCAATCGCCCGCACGAAGCCTGGAATGTCGCTGCCTTGCGCATCGTCAAAGGCGTGCGCCACCCGCCGCAACTTCTCCAGATTGGCCATCCGCTCGGCCCCATCCTCCATGGCGAGCATCGCGAGGTCGTAGCGAGTCTCAGCAATAATCGCCGCGACCAGATCGCCGAGCCCTAACCGCCCGACCTCACTCCGTAGCCGCGCAATCGCATCGCGGAGCGTGACGGCACGCGCGAGATCATCGTCCTTGAGACCAATCGATCCGAGATTGTCGAGCGCATCGGCGAACTCCCACTCCACGGCCTCACGCATCAGAGCAAGGCCATCGTTAGAGACACCAGCAAACGGCGAGGCGAGACACGCCAGCAGCGCAAGATCGTCGTAGCGATTCCACAACACCCGCAACAGCGCGAGCACGTCGCCAACCGGCTGGCGCTGCAGAAAGCCGCGACCCGTCGACGAGACCGTGGAGAGCCCCTCGGCGCGCAGCGCAGACTCGTAGATCGCAGCCCGCGTACCCGCACGAAAGACGACTGCAATGTCGGCCTCTTGGCAGACACCACGGTCGACCAGATCGCGCAGCCGCCGAGCCACCAGCGTCGCCTCGACCTCACGCCCGCTATCGAGATCGTCACCGACGCCAATCAGCAACTCAACCGGCAGCCCCTGACCTGCGCTCTCATACGAGCGAAACGGAGTCAGCGGACGATGCGTAAAGCGATCTTCGCGCGAGAAGATCGCATTGATGGCGGCGATCACGGGCGGCGTCGAACGGCGATTCTCGTGCAGCGACACCACTTCGATCGTCTGATCCGCCACAGCCGTCTCGCGCTCGCCCCGAAACACCTCGACCTCGGCGCCACGAAACCCATAGATCGCCTGCTGCTCATCGCCGACTGCCAAGAGCGGCGTGCCGGGCGCTCGCACGAGGCGGATGATGGCGTTCTGCAAACTGTCGGTATCCTGAAACTCGTCGACCATTACCTCGCGAAAGCGTTCCTGGAGCGTGGCTCGCACATCTGCATGCGTCTCAAGTAGCTGCCGAACGCGAAGCTGCAAGTCATCGTTATCGACCGCACCGACCTCAGTCTTCGCCGCCGCATAGGCCGCTGAATAGCCATCGAGCAATACCTGCAGCGGTGCCTGAAACTCACCGACCAGTACGTCACGAGCCTGCAGCTCGACCTCTGCAATCAGCGCCTTATAGGCCGCATCGCCGAGCGTATAGAGCTTGAGATCTGCCAATTCGATCGGCTCTGGATTTCGTTCGAGCAAGTCGAGCAGATCAAGCGCCGCCTGCCGACGCTTGACAGCCTGGTCGGAATCGGTGCCAGCAGCCGAGACCACGATGGCAGCCGGAACAAGCTCGGCGATCGCTGCCTCGAGCTCGTGGATCGTTGACGTGCCACTCGGTGCGACGACGGGTCGGCCACGCGTGCGTGCACCGTTGAGCAACTCGCCGGCAATCTCGCGGAGCCGGTCGCGACCGTACAACGCGACCAGTTGCAGTCCGGGATCACCCAACTCGTGCAGCATCGACGCCAGCGCGCGCTCGAAGGCCGCATCGCGGAGCAGCACGGTCTCGACCTGATCGGCGACACGGAGACCGCTCGCCAAACCGGCCTGCTCAGAAAACTCCGCCAGAATCCGTCGACACGTGGCATGGATCGTCCCGATCCAACCACTTTCGACGAGTGGAATCAGATCGTCACGCCCCTCAAAGCGCAGGCGCCCTCGAATGCGCTCTCGCATCTCGCCCGCCGCCCGCGTCGTAAAGGTGACCGCCAGCACCTGCGCAGGCAAGTGGTTGCGCTCCGTCACGGATCGCACATAGCGCTCGACCAGCACCGTGGTCTTGCCCGAGCCGGCTCCCGCATCGACGAAGACCCCGCCGGGCGCCTCGACGGCAGCGAGCTGCGCCGGCGACAAATCGGGTCGTGGCAGGCGCAGCGTCATTTCTCCACCCGACAGATGCCACGGTAGTCGCAGAACCGCTCACAGAGCATCTGCGTCTGCGGATCGTGGCGCACATCGCCATCGCGAATCCGCAAGACGCGCGCCGCGGCTTCGCTACGGGCAGCCTCGAGTGCTGCCTCAAAGTCGTCGTGGCTGAGGCGGTCTTCGCGGGAAATGTTGGCTGGCAGGACGTCGAGCTCGTCGACGTCGACAATGCCTCGAACGTGACCCTTGCGGATCGAAACGAGCAGACCACCAACTGGCTCTCGCCCAAGCACCTCACGCAATGCAAGCAGGTAGAGCGGAATCTGTAGCTTTCCGTCACGCATGATCTGAGCACCTGTGCTGATCGTGCTGGTCTTGTAGTCGACGACCAACGCACGGGCAGTAAAGGCGGGATCTGCATCGATCCGATCGATCTTGCCCGATACGTGTGCGGGGCCGACGTTGAGGCCCTCCTTACGGCCAGGCTGCGCACCGCGCCCACCGAAAGCAACCTCGAACTCCGTTGGCACGAGCGGTGCCGCATTGCGTGCCGCCTGCTGGATCAGCCGCGCAAGATCGCGGCGAAGACCCCAGCCAAGCAGTTTGAGCGTGAGTGGATCCCCCGCCACGATCGGCTGGAGCTTGACCATTTCCTGATCGACGATCCGCACCATCTCGACCATCGCGCGATCGGCGTCGTCGGGGCCGATCACGGTCGTCTGCAAGAGCGCCGGCACCTCCTTGTAGAAGCGACTGAGCACCGTGTGTGCGAGCGTGCCCACCCGCAGGCGATTGTCGATCGACTGATCGATCACGTTTGGCCTCAGACGGCGCTCGATAAACCAAATCTGCGAGCAATCACCAAAGCGGTCGATTTCGGTGACGCCAAACATCTCCCGCGCTCGCAACACGTCGACGACGCGCGGATCGACGAGGCGCGTGCCACTACGCGTCGCAGCGACAGCACGGCGAATCGCGCCACTGACACCCGCGACGCCAGCCAGGCGTAGGGCCTCGGGTCGATCTGTCGCCGCTAGATACGCGATGCTGCGAGCGCGCTCGCGCACGGTCGGTGCCTCCAGCAGCGGCAAGACGGCGTCGGAGAAGCGCCGACGATAGGTCGGCGGCGGCTCGCCGACAGCGATCATCAGGTCTTCCCAGATCGCCGTGGCGGCCAACGGGCTGCCTTCATCATCGGACACACGACGAACCAACACGAGCCTCCGCCGCGGGCGTGTGACGGCGCTGTAAACCAGATGGCGCGCGACGTCGTTCTGATCGGGAGCCTCGACGAGCGGGTCCTGCGCGGCCGACGTACCGACACCAAACATTGGCTCTTCCAACCCGAGCACAATCGCC
>JAEMTW010000105.1 GCA_016462095.1 Thermoleophilia bacterium | reverse complement strand
GCCCTACGATCCCCGGTATGGCTCCAATTCGCCAAGTCGCCCCCGGTGGGAACGTTGAGTTCGAGGTTGACGCTGCTTCGCAGCACGCCGCGTGGCGTGTGGCGGGCAAACGGGCCTCGGTCAAACGAGCACGAGCCGTGGCGGGCGATGAGGCCGTCGATCGAATTCTCCGTGGCGTGATCGCACAGTTGCGCGCCGCCGCCGTCACGGCCGGCGAGGACAGCGCAGCACTCCGCAGCTTCGCCGCGACGATCTGGGCGGGGCGAAACGGTGGCGCTGCCACCCCGGCAAGCGACGAGTCGAACCGCCTCTTCTAGCGTCGGACCTCAAAACGCAATCAGCTGCGTAGCGTGGATCCAAGGCGGACATGACAAGTGCGCACTTGTCATGTCCGCCTTGGATCGCGACCGCGCAGCTAGGAGCCGCTGAGGATCGCGAGTTCGTCGAGGGTCGCCTGGAAGAGGCGAGCGAAGGCGGCAGCGGCCACGGGTTTACCGGCTGCCGAGATCAGCGCGTCGAAGGCGGCCACCGTCCGCCCATACGTACCGGGCGCCAGCGCTGTCAGGGAGGTGCGGCTGTTGGTCAGGTTGGCGCGAGCCCGGATGATGCGCGCCTGCGCATCGGCATAGGCCGTCACATCCTCGATCGTCCCAGCCGGCACGGCCTTGTCGTAGAGCGGCTTGGCTGGAGCAAGTTCGACGGTGACTGCCTTGGCAGTCGAGCGTGCCTGGTCGGTCAACGTCTGCAGGTTCGGGGACGAGGAGCGGCCGAAGTACATTCCCGAGGCGAAGCCCATCGAAATCGCGAGGATCGCGACGATCGAGACGACTGCGATCAGGCGAGGCGTAAATTCGGTGCCACCGTCGTTTTGCCATGCGCTCATGGGTCACAGCATGCCGTAGACGGGGCCTCAGCGGCATATTTAGGGTACCCTTCGATGTGTGACTAGAGCACTCAGCCTCCAGCTCGAATCGGTGACGCGTCGGTTTGGCGCCGTGGTGGCGCTCGAGAGCGTCTCGCTTGAGGTCTACAGCGGTGAGATCCTTGGCATTCTCGGTCCCTCTGGCTGTGGCAAGACGACGCTGCTCAACCTGATTGCCGGCCACATTCGCCCGGATCTGGGCTCCGTCACCATCGAGGGACGCGTCGTCGCCAGTGGCGATACGTGGGTCACTCCACAGGATCGTCGCGTGGCGATGGTGTTTCAGGACTACGCGCTCTTTCCTCATCTGACAGCCGTCGAGAACGTCTGCTTCGCATTGCCAAAGGCCCAGCGCAAAGATGCTGCTGCGCGTGGCCGCCAGTTGCTCGCAGTGCTCGACGTCGAGGAGCTCGCTGAGCGTCGACCAACCGAACTGTCCGGAGGGCAGCAGCAGCGCGTCGCCCTCGCTCGCGCCCTCGCCCAAGAGCCCGAGCTCGTGTTGCTTGACGAACCGTTTGCGAGCCTCGATCAGACGACGCGCGATGAGGTGCGCACCGAGATCATCGGACGGCTGCGCGAGACGGGGCTCACCTGCATCTTCGTCACGCACGACCAAGAGGAGGCGCTGTCGATCTCCGATCGTGTCGCCGTCATGCACGCAGGACAGATCCTGCAGGTCGACGAGCCCGAAGTGCTCTACCGCAAGCCCTTCTGTAGCGAGGTGGCCGATTTTATGGGTCGCGCCAACGTCGTCGAGGGGGTTGGTCGCGGCGATCATGTGGACACTGCGCTCGGCGCGTTTGCGCTGCTCGGTAGCGTCGTTGGCCCCGTCCGCGTCTTTATTCGCCCCGAGCTGGTCGGGGTGGCGCGAGACCAAACCGGGTCGGCCGTGGTCGAATCGCGCGACTTCCGCGGTCACGACGTCGTCTACGGGTTGCGGCTGTCCGACGGTTCGCTCACCTGGGCTCATCGTCCAAGCATCGACATGGTGGACGTTGGTGATCGTGTGCGGATCGATCCCCAACCCGGCCACGCCGCGCTCGTGCCCGTTGCCTGGGACACGCCTCCCACCTAGGGGTGCGGCCGCGCCTCTGGGCGAATCAGCAGGAAGTAGACGGGGATCGCCGAGATCGCGATCAGCAGCAACGCCGGTATCGCCGCCGACGAGTACTCGGCGACGTTGGTCTTCTGCCAGATGATCGTGGCGGGAGTCTCGAACCCGTTGGGACGCAGCAGGAGCGTGGCCGGCAACTCTTTGATCGCTGTCAATACTACGAGTGCCGCCCCGGTTAGAACTCCGGGAGCCGCGAGCGGCAGCGTCACCCGAAAGAGCGTCCCGGATGCCGAGCGACCCATGCCGCGCGCGGCCTGTTCGAAGCGGGGATCGACGCGCTCCCAGCCACTTCGTGCACCGCTGATCGCCTGGGGTAAGAGACGGACGACGTAGGCGAGGACGACCAGCGCGACTGTCTGATACAGAAACGGTGCGGTGCGAATTGCAAAGAACACGAGGCCGAGGCCAACCACGATCCCTGGTAGCGCGTAGCCAACGTAGGAGACGCTCTCGATCCAGCGCGGCAGCCTTCCCGAAGAGCGCGTGACGAGCGCTGCGACCGGCAGAGCTAAGACGAGGCAGACGATTGCTGCAGCGGTGGAGACGCCGATTGCGTTGGCGGCAGCGGGCAGCGCGTCCACGAGTTGAGTGAGCAGGCTCGCGTCGCCGATCAACGTGAGCGCCCACCAGATCAGAATCGCGAGCGGGAGAATCAGCGCCAGGCTGATGATCATGATGACGAAGGCGCTCGCGCCCAGCCGGGCAGTCCGTCCGAGTTCGAGGGGAGTGGTCGCGTCGCGTGCGCGCACACGACGTCGAGCAGCAATCGTCGAGCCGCGAACGGTCCACTGCTCTGCGCCGACCATCAACAGGGCAAGCGCTGCCAAGACCAGCCCGACGGCGGCGGCACCGGCCGGATCGTAGAGAGCGTCGTAGCGTAGGAAGGCCTCGCGGGTGAGGGTCGTGCAGCGCAGCAGGCTGACAACGCCGAAGTCGCTCATGGCGTAGAGGGCGGCGAGCAGCGCGCCCGCGATCACGGCCGAGCGGATTTGGGGGAGTGTGACGCGTACGAACGTGTCGAGCGACCCACGCCCCATACCGCGAGCTGCCTGCTCGAGAGCGGGGTCGACGCGGCGGAGCGCCGCCGCTGTCAACAGCAAGACGTAGGGATAGGTAAACAGCACGAGGACGATTGTCGAGCCGAGCAGGCCGTCGATCGTGGGGAGGCGAAACACGCCGAGCGGTTCGAGGGCCTGGGCGAGCAGTCCGCGTGGTCCAAGTGCGCCGAGCAGCGCGAGTGCGCCGACATAGCTGGGAATCACCAGCGGGAGTGCACCCAAAACGAGGGCTACTCGACGCAGCGGAAGGTCCGTTCGGATTGTCAGCACCGCGAGTGGGACGCCAATACCCACAGCGCCGACGGCGACGAGGATGGCCAGCACAAAGGTGCGAATGGTGGCGGGACCAATCGTGCTGACCTCAAGTGATTGCAGACCGCCACCCGCAGTCGCGCGCGCGACGAGGTACACGATCGGAGCGATCGCAATGAGCAGCGCCGGAAGTGCTGCAAGCAGCAGCAACTTCCGGCGGCCTGCGCCTGCGGGCGATTGGCTCAGTTGACGAGCCCAGCCTTGCGAATCATTGCGATCGTGTTTTCGAGGTCGTCGGCGAGCTTGGCGAGATCAACATCGGGACCAAGGTGCTCTGCGAGCGGTGGCAGTTCGGCGGAGCGCTCGAGACCCGGTTGAGCGCTATTGAGTGGATACTCGCGCTCCGCCGCGTCGTTGGCGAAGAAGACCTGGCCCTCGGTGAGCAGCCAGTTCACGAACGTCTCTGCGTCCTGCTTGTGCTTGCTCGTTGAGAGGATGCCGACGGCCGAGACGTTGACGAGCGAGCCGGGGTCGGTTGGGTCGAAGTAGTGGTTCCCGAGCGGAGCGTTCGGGTCGCTCGCGAGCTTCTCGTACAGGTAGTAGTGGTTGACGAGACCGGTATCGATTTCGCCGGTGGCGACGGCATCGACGATCTGGCCGTTTTTCTGAAACGTCTTGGCGTGCTGGGCGAGACCATCAAGAAATGCCTGCGTCTGCTCGTCGCCGATCGTCTCGCGCAGGGCGCTGACGAAGCCCACGAACGAGGCGTTGGTCGGTGCGACTCCGACGTCTCCGAGCTTCCAGTCCGGGCTGGCGAGGTCGAGTACGGAGGCTGGCAGCGCGTCGCCTTGGACGCGGTCGGTGTTGTAGGTAAGCACGCGAACTCGTCCGGTCACGCCGACCCACCGACCGGCGGTGTCGCGGTAGCGGGCAGGGACGAGCTCGAGATCTGCTTGTGGGAGCGTGGCTAGCTGGGGATCAATGATCCCAATCGAGCCAGCATCTTGGGCGTAGAAAACGTCGGCGGGGGAGGCGTCGCCCTCTTCGCGAATGGTGGCGGCCAGTTCGGGCGATTCGCCCCACCGAACGTCAAGCTCGATGCCTGTGTCCTTCGTAAACTGCGCGTAGAGAGGCTCGACGAGCTCTTGTTCGCGTCCAGAGTAGACGACGAGTTTGCTGTTTTCGTTTGACCCGCCGCAGGCGCCGACAATCAGCGCGGTGAGGCTGAAGAGCGCGATCAGCAAGGGGAGGTGTCGTCGGGTCATGGCGTAATCGTTCCGTTTCTGACTAAAAAGAATCTACCTAAGGGCGCCCTAAGGGGACGCTCGGAGCCACATTAGGGCAACCTAATCAATTCGTCAAATCTGACCACGCACCGATGCGCGCACGTTCGCAAGCGGAACCGAAGGCCGCCTGCCGCGATACCCTGTGGGAACAAATGACGCTCTCCTTCGTCACCTCTGGCCAGTCGCATGGTCCCGGCATCGTTGCGATCCTCAGTGGCCTGCCCGCGGGCATCCACGTCGACCGTGACCGCCTGCAGCGCGATCTGGCTCGTCGCCAGGCCGGCTATGGACGTTCGCCGCGCCAGTCGATCGAAACGGATGAGGCCACAATTCTTGGTGGTATGCGACACGGTCGCACGATCGGTGGTCCCGTCAGCCTGATCGTCGAGAACCGAGATCACGCCAACTGGGGAGCAGCCCAAAGCGCTTGGGCCGTGACGGAAGAGGAACTCGCCGAGGTTGCGGCCCGCCGCACACGCACCGTCGTTGTGCCGCGCCCTGGCCACGCCGACCTGTCGGGCGTCATGAAGTACGAGCTCCCCGATGTGCGTGACGTGCTCGAGCGCGCCTCGGCCCGCGAGACGTCTGCGCGCGTGGCCGTCGGCGCGATGTGCAAAGACCTGCTCGACGCGATCGGGATTAGCGTCCACGGTCACGTGGTGCGCGTGGGCTCTGTCGCGACGGCGCCCAACGCGGCACTGACCGCCAAAGATTTCGACGTCCTCAGCGATCGCCAAGTCGGCTGCATCGATGCGGACACCGACGCCAAGATGGTGGCCGAGATCGAGCAGGCCAAGAAGGATCAGGACACGCTCGGCGGGATTATCGAAGTGCGCGCCTTTGGCTGCCCCCCAGGGCTCGGCTCGTACGCCTCCGAAGAGCTTCGGCTCGATGCTCGCATTGCGGGCGCTGCCCTCTCGATCCAGGCCATGAAGGCCGTCGAGATTGGTGAGGGCTGGGAGAACGCGACCTTGCGAGGCAGCAAGGTCCACGACGAATTGCACTACGACAATGGCTATCGCCGCGAGACCAATCGAGCCGGTGGGCTTGAGGGTGGTATGACGAATGGTGAGCCCGTCATCGTGCGCATCGCAATGAAGCCGCTGCCGACGTTGATGAAGCCACTCAAGACCGCGACGCTCGATACGCACGAGCCAGCCGAAGCATTGGTCGAGCGGTCGGATACGACGGCGATCTGGGCTGCTGCAGTGGTCGCGGAGGCCGTCATCGCCTTCGAACTGGCGCGGGCCGCCAAAGAGAAGTTTGGTGGCGACGCGATCGGCGATCTCGTGGCCGCCCACCAGCATTACCTGTCGCGCATCCCCTGGTCGCCGGCGGCCCCGTGAGCGCGCGCCCCGACGTCCTTGTCGGCTTCATGGGCGCGGGCAAGACGACGGTCGGGACCGAACTAGCTGCGCTCAAGGGCGCTGACTTTATCGACGTCGATCGCGAGATCGAACGGCGCTCAGCGCGCTCGATTCCCGACCTTTTCGCCGAGGGTGAAGAGGCCTTTCGCGAGCTTGAAGAGTCCGTCCTCAGCGAGCTGATCACGAGCGGTGCAGCCGGCGTGATCGCGCCGGGTGGCGGCGCACTCACCCGACCGGGCACGCGGCGACTGCTGGCCGAGCACGCACGCGTGCTGTGGCTCGACGCGCCCTCCGAGGTGCTGTGGGCACGCGTCGAAGCAGACGGTGGCGCGAAGAATCGACCGCTCGCCGTCAACCACCACCGCTTCTCCGATCTTCAGCATCAACGTGAAGGCCTCTACGCGACGGCGGCCGACGCAATCGTTGACGCGGCAGCACCGCCGACCGTGGCAGCGATTGCCTGTCGCGACGCGGGGATCGTGCGGGCCGGCGCGCTCGACCGAATCGCCGAACTCGTCGGCGAGCGCCGTGCCTTTTTCGTCGTCGACGCGCCGGTTGCCGATCGCGTCCCCGAGCTGGGGGAGCGCATCGTGCTCCCTGGTGGCGAGCAGGTCAAGAGCATGGCGACGGTCGAGCAGTTGTGG
>JAEMTW010000288.1 GCA_016462095.1 Thermoleophilia bacterium | reverse complement strand
ACTAGCCGCGACCGACGAAGGGCATCGTCGTGGCCATCACCGTCATCGTCTGCACATTGGCAGCGAGCGGCAGATTGGCCATGTAGAGCACCGCATCGGCAACGTGCTGCGGATCGATCGTCGGCTCAACGAGACGCTCCCCATTGGCCTGGGGCACACCATCGCCCGAGCGCATGGGCGCCGTCAGATCCGTCGCTGCATTGCCAATGTCGATCTGGCCACAGGCGATATTGAAGGCTCGTCCATCGAGTGAGGCCGATTTCGTCAGGCCCGTCACACCGTGCTTTGTCGAGGTGTAGGGCGACGAGTTTGGTCGTGGCGTGGTGGCCGAGATCGACCCGTTATTGATGATGCGCCCACCCTGCGGAACCTGAGCCTTCATCACCCGGAAGGCCTGCTGGATGCTGAGGAAGGTGCCCGTCAGATTGGTCTCGACAACGCGCTGCCACTCCGACACATCGAGCTCGTCGATCGGCACGCCCCGCGCTGCGACACCGGCGTTATTGAAGACCAGGTCGACACGCCCATGGCGCTCGACAGCGGTATCGAAGAGCCGACGAACGTCGTCGGCGCTCGTTACATCGCAGACCACCGCGTCGGCCAGCGGGCCGGCTTCGGCGACGACGGCATCGAGCATCGCCTGGTCGCGTCCCGTCACGATCGTCGTCCACCCATCCGCGACGAGCGCGAGCGCCACGACGCGTCCAAGGCCTCGACCAGCACCCGTCACGATCGCGACACGCGTCACGGGAGTTGTCCCCCGAGCTCGTCTTCAATAAAGACGTTGATGATTTCCTCGAACGATGTCTCGGCAGAGAAGCCAAGTTCGCGGGCGCGCGTGGCCGTGAAGTTGCTGGGCCACCCGGCCACGATCCGCATGATCAACTCGTCGGGCTCGTCGTGGATGCGCTGCACGACGTCGTCGCCGGCGATGCGTCGCAGCGCCTCGATTTCCTCGGCGATCGTGGCGGACAGGCCAGGCATGTTGAGACAGCGCCGCGCCCCAAGTCGCTGCGTGTCAATGGTTGCGGCGTGGCGGAGGAAGCGGATTGCCGAGCGTGGCGAGGCAAACCAATGGCGCGTGCTCCGCTCGGCGGGCAGGACGACATCGCGACCACTGAGCGGCTCGCGGATGATGTTCGAAAAGAGACCCGAGGCCGCCTTGTTCGCCGCGCCGGGGCGGACGCAGATCGAAGGCAACCGCAGCCCAACACCGTCGAAGAGGCCGCGCCGTGAGTAGTCGTTGAGCATCATCTCGCCCATCACCTTCTGCGCGCCATAGCTCGTCAGCGGCTGCAGAATAAACTCGTCATCGATGATCTCTGGGAAGGGCGCGCCGAAGGCAGCAATCGACGAGGTAAAGACGACGCGAGGGCAGTAGTCGTCGCCCTCTCCACGAATCGCCTCGAACAAGAGTCGCGTACCGTCGAGGTTGATCGAGTAGCCCTTCTCGAAGTCGAGCTCGGCCTCACCCGAGACGATCGCTGCGAGGTGGAAGATCACGTCGGGCCGTTCGGCAACGAGGCGCTGCGTGACAGCCGGGTCGGTGATGTCCGCCACGCTGCAATCGACAGCAAAGCCAGCACCTACGGGTGGGGCTGGCTCAATAAACGCATCTACGAGCGAGAGTCGACTGAGGGTCGCCTCCTGATCGGCCGCGTACGACTCGGCCAGCTTGCGGCCGAGCATGCCTCCCCCACCAAGAATCAATGCATCCATGGCGGGATGCTATCGCAGTGGACGTTGCAGATGTTGGCCGCCACAACAGTGTGCGGTCGCGCTCACCTACTCGTCGGCGAGTGCGATGACCTCGCGTCCGAGCCACGGAGCATCGGCCATCACGCCGCACTCCTCGCCCTCACCCGGCCA
>JAEMTW010000104.1 GCA_016462095.1 Thermoleophilia bacterium | reverse complement strand
GGACACCACAACCCCGCAGATTCCCTGTCCGCCACTAGGGCGGACAGGGGGTTACGCGATAACCGGCAGACCCTCGAGCGTCAACGCCGAGGCGTCGAGATCGGCTTGCGGCAATTCGATGTCGACCATCGACCCGTCGAAGAACGCGTCGTAGGCGGCGAGATCAAAGTTGCCGTGGCCACAGAGGTTGAACAGGATCGTCTTGGAGACGCCCTCCTCCTTGGCGCGTGCGACCTCGTCGACGACGGCCTTGATGGCGTGCGTCGGCTCGGGTGCCGGGATGATGCCCTCGGTGCGCGCGAAACGCACAGCCTCGGTGAAGCACTCACGCTGCTTGTAGGCGACGGCCTCGATCAGGCCGAGCTGCAGCAGATGCGAAACCATCGGCGCGGCACCGTGGTAGCGGAGGCCACCCGAGTGGATCGTGTCGGGGATAAAGCCATGACCGAGCGAATGCATCGGCAGGAGCGGCGTCAGCTGTGCCGTGTCACCGAAGTCGTAGCCATAGTGGCCACGCGTCAGGGTCGGGCAGGCAGCCGGCTCGACGGCAATGACGCGAATGTCCTTGCCGGCGATCTTATCGGCCAAGAACGGGAAGGCGATGCCGGAGAAGTTCGAACCGCCACCGACACAACCGATCACGACGTCCGGATAGGCGCCCGCGGCCTTCATCTGCTCCTGGGCCTCCTGACCAATCACCGTCTGGTGCAGCAGCACGTGGTTGAGCACCGAGCCGAGCGCGTACTTGGTGTCCTCGCGCGTAGCGGCGTCCTCGACGGCCTCGGAGATGGCGATACCAAGCGAACCTGGGCAGTTCGGATCCGTCTCAAGAATCGCGCGGCCCGCATTCGTGTCCATCGATGGGCTGGCGACGATCGAACCACCCCATGTCTCGATCATCGAGCGGCGGAACGGCTTCGCGTCGTACGAGGCACGCACCTGGTAGACCTTGACTTCGAGGCCAAACTGGGCGCCCGCGAACGCAAGGGCGGAGCCCCACTGGCCCGCACCGGTCTCGGTCGCGATGCGCTCGACACCCTCCTGCTTGTTGTACCAGGCCTGCGGAATAGCGGTGTTCGGCTTGTGCGAGCCGGCCGGCGAGGTGCCTTCGTACTTGTAGAAGATCTTGCAGTCCGTGCCGAGCGCGGCCTCAAGATTGTCGGCACGAAAAAGCGGCGTCGGGCGCCACATCGCGAGCACGTCGCGGATTGGATCAGGAATCTCGATGTACCGCTCTGTCGAGACTTCCTGCCCGATCAGGGCCATCGGGAAGAGCGGCGCCAAGTCGTCTGGACCAATCGGCTGACCGGTACCGGGATGCAGCGGTGGCGGCGGCATGCTCGGAAGATCGGCGGCAATGTTGTACCAGGAGCGCGGAATCCGATCGTCCTGGAGGGAGTATTTATGCGACATGGTGTCCTCTCGCGGAAATCCGGCAACGCCGGTAGTGGCGGGATGCTACCCGCAATTCGCATCTGTCGCTGGAGTAAATGTCCAGAAGGGGTCTGACCCCTTCTGGACATTGGTGTCCGGAAGGGGTCAGGCACGATCTGGACATTGGCGAGTCATCGCGGTGGTGGCTAGGCGTCGACGTGCAGCACGAGCGCCTGGCCAAGGCCGACGCCAATACAGACCGCGACGACACCGATGCCGCCACCACGACGCTTCAGTTCGCGCACGCAGTCGAGAATCAGCCGCGGGGCTGATGCGCCAAGTGGGTGGCCGTAGGCGATTGCGCCGCCGTGGACATTGACGCGCTCCTCTGGGATACCGGGCAACTCGCGCATGACAGCGAGTGGGACGGCAGCAAAGGCCTCCTGCAACTCCCAGACATCGACCTGCTCGACGGTGAGGCCCGCACGATTGAGCACCGCACGGATAGCGGGGATCGGTGCGTAGCCAAAATCTTGCGGCTCAACGCCAACCGTGGCGCTGGCGCCAATGCGAGCAAGCGGCGTCCAATCGTGCGACGCACAGGCCGCCTCACTCGCGATCAACATCGCGAGTGCACCATCGTTGATCGGCGAGGAGTTGCCCGCCGTGATCGTGCCGTCGCGACTAAACGCGGGCTTAAGCCCAGCCAGCGACTCCGCACTTGTGTCGGGCCGAATGCTCTCGTCGCGCGTGACGCCCTCGACCTCCAAGACATGGTCGGCATGGAGACCAGCCGCCCACGCCGCGGCGGCTCGTGTGTGGCTGCGCAATGCCCAAGCGTCCATCTCGTCGCGGGTGATGCCCAGCCGTGCGGCCACCTGCTCCGTCGCCGCACCCAACGACAGCGTCCACTCGTCCGAAAATGCGGGGTTGACCATGCGCCAACCCACAGCGGTCCCGTGCAGCTTCATGTCTCGCGGCAGCGCCTCGTCGGGCTTCTGCAAGATAAAGGGCGCGCGGCTCATGCCCTCGACACCACCCGCAATCACGACCTCGGCATCGCCACAGCGCACCATCCGCGAGCCCTGCAGAATCGCCTCGCCACCCGAACCGCAGAGGCGATTGACCGTGACACCGGGCACCGAGACTGGCAGACCCGCCAGCAAGAGCGCCATCCGTGCCACATTGCGATTGTCTTCACCCGCCTGATTGGTGTCGCCCAGCAAGACCTCAGCAATCGCTGCCGGATCGAGCTCGGGGTGCCGCTCAACCAGCGCGCGGAGTGGAATCGCCGCCAGGTCGTCTACGCGCAGGCCACTGAGACCACCACGATTCTTGCCAAACGGTGTGCGTACGGCATCGACGATGAAGGCGTCCATTGGGGGAGCCTAGCGATTCTCTGCGCCCATCGATCGCGCCAGACCCGGCCGGGCGGTACGATCCCGACAGATGAAACGCCCTCTGCCCGCCGACGCCTTTCTGCGCGAGGAGACGTACGCCAAGACGCGGCTGCCCGTCGACTTTGCCTCGACGCTGATCCCCGACGCCTACGTGTCGCCCGAGTTCCATGCGCTCGAGCAGGAGCGCGTGTTCGCCAAGAGCTGGGTTCCGGTCTGTGTGCCAGATGAGGTGCGTGAGCCCGGCCAGTTCCTCGTCGTCGAGGTAGCAGGCCGCTCGATTATCGTCACGCGCAACCAGGCCGGCGAGCTGCGCGCGCACCACAACGTCTGTCGCCATCGTGGCGCGCGGCTGTGTGAGGGCACGGGCAAGGTCAAGCGCTTCTTCTCCTGCCCGTACCACGCCTGGGCCTACGACCTCGATGGCACCTGCCTCGGTACACCGCTGTTTACGCCCGAGAGCGACGTGCCCGTCGATCAGCGTGCGGCCTTCGACATGGCCGACATCAAGGCCTTCGATATCGCTGAGATGGGCCTGCACCCGGTCCGGGTTGCTGAGTGGGGCTGTCTCGTCTTCGTCTGCCTCGACCCCGACACGCCATCGATCGAGCACGAACTCGGCGACCTCGTCGAGCAGCTCGCTGGGTATCGCCTCGACGAATATCGCTTGGCGCGCCGGGTCGAGTACGACATCAACGCTGACTGGAAGTTGATCGGCGAGAACTTTATGGAGTACTACCACCTGCCGTGGGTCCACCCCGGGCTGGTCAAGATCTCGCCGATGGACTCGCACTACCGCTGGCAGGGTGCCGGCATGTACGTCGGCTTCTGCACGTGGCCGATTGCCGCCAACACGGACGACGGTGGTTGGAAGGGACTCCCGCCCGTCACCTTCGTTCAGGGCCAAGACGCTGAGGCCGCGCGGTTTATCTGGCTGTTCCCCAACGTCGCCATCAACGTGATGGCAAACCACGTCGTGCTGCTCCTGGCCGTGCCGGATGGCCCAGGCCGAACTGCCGAGGTTGTGTATCTCCTGACGCACCCCGAATCGATTGCCCAGAGCACGGACTCCGAGGCCGAGATCGACTCGCTGATGAACTTCTGGGACGAGGTCAACAAGGAAGACATCGGCATCGTCGAACGGGTGCAGGACGGGCTACGTAACCCTGCCTACGAAGGCGGGCGCATGTGTTACCGCTTCGAGGATTCATGCCACCGCTTCCAGAACATGCTGATTGACCGTCTGCTTGGCGTGCCAGGTGTGCCGCCCGGTGACGACGAGGAGACGGTGCGCATGTTTGGCCCCCGCGACCGCAGCGAGCAGACGTAGGTGAGCGACAAACACCGTCTTGAACATGAGCTTGAGCGCGACAGTGAGGTTTCGAAACGCCAGTGGCACAAGCTGACGCGTGACGATCAGGTCTTCGTGGCACCGTTCTTGTCGTTTACCTCATTCATGCTGTTAGCGATCGGCGATCAGTCGCTGATCACGCACGTACTCGCACTCGTGCTGCTGGTCCTGCTGTTTCAGATCGTGGTGACCTCACACATCCAGCGGCCGCACTTTAAGCGCGTGATGATCATCGCCGGGCCTGTCCTCGTGGTCGCAGTGCTGGCGTCGGTGGGCGTGCTGTCCCGCGCGGATAACTCCGACGATGGTCGCGGCATCACGACGTTGTTTTGCGTCTTACTGACAGCGGGTGTGATCCTGCGGATGTTCGGTCGCATCGCCCGGGCGCGCGTGATCAACATGACTGTCGTCGTCAACGCAATCAGTGTCTACTTGCTGATCGGCCTCTTGTTTACCTACCTCAACCTGACCTTGGCGACGTTCTCGAGCGAGCCATTTTTCGTGCAGGGACCACAATCTGTCGCGACGTTCCTGTACTTCTCATTCATCACGCTCGTGACGATTGGGTACGGCGATTTTACGCCTGCTCTGACTGCCGGGCGCTTTAGCGCGGTTGCCGAGGGGCTGATCGGTCAGCTCTATCTCGTCACGTTCCTCGCGATGATCGTGGCCAACCTTGGCCGGACCCGCGATACGTTGCCCCACCGCATCAAGTCGGACGACTCGACGTCCGACGATCAGCCAGAGGCCTAAACGCGGTCCGGGCCGGAGCCCGAACCGCAACGCTTAGACCTAGACGCCGATTTTGCGATTACGACGCTTGTGACGCGGCTTGGCCGCCTCATGACTCTTGGCACTCGGGGTAGCCGGCTTCGGCGTCCCCGTCTCGTGCACCGAGCGATTCGACTGCTGATGCTTGGTGTGCTCACGCTTGGAGCGATCCTCGTGCTCCTGGCGGGTCGGGCGCTCGCTGCGGGCGGGGCGCTCGACGCGCTCCGTGCGCTCGGGGCGCTCGGCACGCTCGTGGTGATTGGGGCGCTCGGCTTTGACGGGCTGACGCTCGTCGGTCGTCGGGCGCTTGTGATCAACACGGACCTGCTTGACCTCACCAATCGCGTCAAGGTCGACGCGGCCAATCTCTTCACGCCTCTTCAGCTGGCTGATGATCTTGCGCACCGGATGCTCATCGGCCTTGCCGACGAACGACACGACGAGACCGTCCTCGCCCGCACGGCCGGTGCGGCCCGAGCGATGCACGTAGTCGGAACTATCGGCGGGGGGATCGAAGTGCACGACACAAGCAACCTGGTCGACGTGGATGCCGCGGGCTGCGACGTCCGTCGCAACGAGGACCGGCATGCGGCCCGTCGTGAAGGCGCGCAATGCGCTCTCGCGCTGGGACTGCGAGCGTCCACCGTGGAGGTTGGCTGCACCAACGCCCGCCTGAGTCAGCTTCTTGGCGAGGCGATCGACGCCATGCCGCGTGCGGCAGAACGCGATCACAGTGCCGCTGCGCAACACGAGGTCGATCAGGACCTCGAGGCGATCATCGGGCTTGATCTTCCAGAACAGGTGGTTGACGTCGCCGACCGAGTTGGACTCGGCTTCGACCTCATGACGCACCGGGTCGTTCTGGTACTGACGAGCAACCTTCTCGACCTCGCCGTCAAGCGTGGCGGAGAAGAGCAGCGTCTGACGATTCGGCTGAGCCTGATCGAGGATGCGACGGACGACGGGCAGGAAGCCCATGTCGGCCATGCGGTCGGCCTCGTCGATCACGACGATGCTGACATCGCCGAGGTTGACGTTGCGACGCTGGATCAGATCCTCGAGCCGGCCGGGGCAGGCGACGAGGACGTCAACGCCACGACGAAGCGCGTTGATCTGCGCGCCGTAGCCAGTGCCGCCGTAGACGGCAGCGACCTTACGGCCACGGGCTTCGGCGAGCGGCTCCACCTCACGGCGGATCTGATCGGCAAGCTCGCGGGTTGGCGCGAGGATGAGGGCGGTGGGACGGCCCGGCTTGGCGGCAGGCACACGAGCGGCAACGGCGAGGCCGAAAGCGATCGTCTTGCCGGAGCCCGTGGGGGCTCGGCCAGTCACGTCGCGACCCGCGATTGCGTCCGGAACGGTCGCAGTCTGGATCGGGAACGGCGACTCGATTCCCTTGCGCGCCAGCACGGCTGCAAGGTCGGCGGGCACGCCGAGGTCAATAAACGAACTAGTCATGAAACTCCATTCGAGCAGAGAGCCTGCTCGAGGTAATTCCAGAGCGGGCGCATCCAGCGGGACGCCGACGAAGTTCGCCGGCAGCGCTTGACGTCCTCCTACGGTATCAGCGGTTTGTGATCGGGGAGGCATCACCTCGTTGGGGAGGACATGACAACCGCGCGGATGTGGTGTCCGCGTGCGGCCCATTCGCTCGGGCTGAGGGGACATGACAAACCGGGGTTTGTCATGTCCCCCTCCAAAAGCATCCCTAGTCTGATCGGCGCAGCTTTCTAGGGGGACACCACAAACCCCGGTTTGTCATGTCC
>JAEMTW010000103.1 GCA_016462095.1 Thermoleophilia bacterium | reverse complement strand
CTGCCTCGATGTACTACCTCGACATGTTCGGGCAGCGCCCAGGCATCGTCTACGCGGCCGGTGTCGACCACGCCGTCCGCGTGGCCGCGGCCATGCGTGCGATTGGACTCAAGGCCGCCGCAGTCTCCGGACGCACGCCGCCGCGCGAACTCGCCGAGACGCTTGCCGCCTACGAGCGTGGAGAAGTCAACGTGCTCGTCAATGCTCAGCTGCTCGCTGAGGGTTGGAACGCACCGCGCGCGACCGTCTGCATGCATCTCGCACCGACCGCCAGTCGACGCGTCTACCAGCAGCGCGTCGGACGCGTCATGCGCCTGCATCGCCGCAAGGAATCCGGAGTTGTCGTCGACTTCGCCGAGGCCGCCGCACCACACACAGACCGCACGATCACCCTGCACTCACTGCTCGACGTCGATACGTTCCAGCCGGGCGCGCTCGTCACGCCGCGGCCGCCGCGCGTACGCCGCCGCTGGCGCCGGTTGCCGAAGGCGCTCGTCCGCGAGGCGCCATGGGTCGTGCCCGTCACGCCCGACCCGGTGCGGCGTGCGCAGGTGATCTGCGACAACTGGAAGACCGTCGCCGTCGATCGCCTGCCGCTCGACGAGCAAGAACTGTGGGCCGAACACGCGGCCGAGCGGGCCCAGCCGAAGGACCTCGAAAAGTTGGCGCGCGTGCTCGTCGCCGTGCCACGCCAGGCGCGCATGGTGTTCTTTGCCAAGTGCGCGGCCGAGAATCGGCATCGTCAACTACGGCTCGAGGCGCTCCGCGATCTCGCCCAGAGCGGCCCGGGTACAAACCTCTTTGAGCAGGCCGTGCGGCTCGTCGAGCGCGCACCCACGTGGCGCCAGGATCGTCAGCAGGGTTCGCGCACGCTGCTGCTCGCGCTTGGCGATGGCTTTGGCGAAGCGTCCGACCACTACGTCTCCGCCTGGGCGTGGCGACTCGCCGCGTCGTCGGGCGATGCGCAGCAGCGTCGCGTCATCACCGCACTCGAGGGCGGGCGCGATCTCGTCCGCAGCCTGTCCGGCCGCTCGGGCGATGCGGCGCGTCAGCAGGCCAAGGCGATCGTTGCGATTGCCGAAGAGCAGCCGCTCGATGTTGGTTCTGCCCTCCTCGCCTGTATCCGCACGGTGGACATGGGTGCCGAGCGTGTGCTCGAAGACGCCCGCATCCGCATGTCGGCCGACCCGCGTGCACTCGCTGCCGCTCTGGGTTCCAACGTGCCGCTGCCGCGTGGCGTCAAGCGCCCGACGCGTTCGCGCGTCTCAGCAGCCGCACTCCAGGGCTCGGTCTTGCCATCGTCGATCGGCGCCTTGCCAAACGAGGCTGCTCACGAAGAGCCAAAGAAGCGTCGGCGCCGTCGGAAGCGCAAGCGCACGGGCGAGTCTCCGCAGGGGGAGGCGACGGTCGAGGCTGTCGATAGCGACGCACCAGAGGCCACCGAGGCGGAGGCCATCCCCGCGCCGACGGAGGTCGCGGCCGTCGAGGATTCCGTGCCCGCCAAGCCGAAGCGTGGTCGTCCCCGCAAGGTGCAGCCAGCAGCCGATCAGGCCGTGGAGGCGCCGAGCGTGGAGTCGACTCCGACGGACACCGTCGAGGATGCCCCCGCCAAGCCGAAGCGCGGCCGTCCGCGCAAGGTCAAGGTCGAGGAGCCCGTTGTCGAGGCACCACCGGCACCGGAAGTCACGGCCTCCGGCATGCGTCGCGTCGTCATCGACGACGAGCCTGCCAGCACGACGTTTTCGACGGACGGCATGAATCTCCAGCGTGGCCGTGGTCGCACACGCAAGACCAAGGCACTACCGAAGTCGAGGCGCGTAGCGCCACCGAAACCACCCACGACCGATCCTTCTGGACCAGCCGAAATCCCAGAGTGGTAGTCGTCCGCTACTTGTAGCGGTACGTAATACGACCGCGAGTGAGGTCGTACGGGGAGAGCTCGACCTTGACACGGTCGCCAGGCAGGATGCGGATGTAGTGGCGTCGCATACGACCCGAGATATGGCCGAGTACCTCATGCCCGTTGTCGAGCATGACGCGGAACATGGTGTTCGGAAGCGACTCCGTCACCTCGCCCTCGACTTCAATCTTCTCTTCCTTCGTCACCAGCACTCCGTCCTTTGACTGCTGTAGAGGGTACAGGAGCCGACTTCAGCGTGTTCCCGGCAGCGCCGCCCGCTACGGTTCGGACATGACCGTCATGACTCCCGATGAGCTCGACCGCTACGCGGCCGCCGTCATCGATACCTGCCTGCACATCAAAAAAGGCGATACCGTCGCCATTCACGGCGAGCCGGGCTCACGCCCGTACATGCACGCGCTCGTCGAGGCGGCCTATGCCTCGGGTGCCCGCTTTGTCGATGTGTTGTACGTCGATCCGGTTGTTCGTCGTGCGCGCATCACGGGCGCGAAGGATGTCACCACGCTCAAATGGTCGCCACGCTGGCACCTCACGCGCATGAAGGATCTTGTCGCGGCCGACGCGTCGATTATTTCGATTGCCGGCGAGGAGAACCCGGGATTGATGAAGGGCATCGATCCGAAGCGGGCGATGCTGGAGATGACGGCGCGCATGCCGGGTCGCGAGGCGTATCTGAAGGCGGTTGCTGCGGGCACGGCGCGCTTCTGTGTGGTTGCCTATCCGGCGCCGGGTTGGGCCAAGCAGGTCTATCCGAAGCTGTCGGTCGAACGTGCGCAGCGTGCGTTGGCGAAGGATCTTTTGTCGTTCTGTCGGATCGGCGCAGACGATGCGCCTGGTGCGTGGGGCAAGCATGTGGAGACGCTCGTCAAGCGCGCGGCGCTGGTCAATAAGCGCAACTTCGTGTCGATCGAGTTCAAGGCGCCTGGTACGGATCTGAAGGTCGGGCTCGCGCCGAAGACGCGTTTTTGCGCGGCCGAAATGAAGACGCCAAATGGTCGTCGTTGGTGCGCAAACTTGCCGACGGAAGAGGTCTTCGCGAGCCCGGACTACCGCTATGCGGAGGGCCATTTCGCCTGCACGCGTCCGCTCTCGCTTGATGGTCAGATGTTCGATGGCATCAAGGCCGAGTTTGCGGGCGGTCAGCTCCAGCGAATCCAAGCGAAGACGGCGAAGCAGCGTGAGTATCTTGCCGCCTATTTTGCGCGCGATAAGGGTGCTGGTCGTTTGGGTGAGGTGGCGCTTGTCGATCGAGCGTCGCGAATCGGCCAGTCCAACCGTGTTTACCACACGACGCTGCTCGACGAAAACGCGGTCGCACACGTCGCCTTCGGCTCGGCCTATTCGTCAACGCGTTTCCCTGACGCAAAGATCACGGGCGACCGCGGCCTCAACGTCTCCAAAATCCACGTCGATGTAATGATCGGCTGCGACGACCTCGATGTAACCGGAGTGACCTCCAAGGGCGAACGCGTCCCAGTCATCACCGACGGCGGCTGGGTCCTGAAGTAACACAGCGCAATCAGCTTCGAGGCGACATTCTGGGCCCGGGCCCAGAATGTCGCCTCGCAGCTAGGTCGGGTCGTCGAGGACGACGGTGCGGAGGCCCCACGCGTCGCCCGAGGCGAAGAGGGCGTCGGCATCGATTTCGTCTTCCCAGCCGAGGATGTGCGGCTCTGGGTGGTCGGCGGTTGAGCCGAGGATGGCGCGGCGCTTAGGGACTTCTTGCGGAGTCGGGCCGTCGGCCATGCGTTCGCGCGCCTCTTCGGCCGCCTCAACCGCTGGTCCCTCTGCGTAGCCCTTGCCCATGATGGACAGCCTACGCTGAAGCGGCGCGCTTGGCAGCCTTGGCTGCCCGCTTGCCCGCCTGGTACGCCGCGAGCTCTTCGGCGGTGCGGACATCGCCAAGTGTCTGATGCGCAGGCATCCGCTCGGCGAGACCAGGTAGATCGACGCCATATTGGCGGTACAGGAGGACCATCACTGTTCGGACCTTCATCTCGCCAAAGCCAGGCAAGGCTGCAAGGCGGGCGGCAAGATCGGCCGCATCGGTCGCCTCTGTCCAGACCCGTGAGCCATCGCCGCCATAGTCGCGGACAAGCACTACACAGAGATCTTGTAGCCGCGTGGCCATCGAACCGGGGAAGCGGTGCACGGCAGGCTGCTCGCGGCAGGCAGCGAGGAAGACGTCGGGGTCCAACTCGGCGATGCGCTGAGGGTCGAGATAGCCAAGTCGCGCCTGCAGCGTCGCCGGACCAGCGAATGCCTTCTGCACCGTGATCTGCTGGTCGAGCGCGAAGCCAATCAGCAGCGCGTTCGGGTCCGTCGCAATCAGTCGATCAGCAGCCTCATCACCAGTCCAAGGGAGCAGCGTGGGGCCGGGCATGGCGGAACCTACGCGGCGGGGCCGATGCGGGTGGCGATGGCCGCATCGATGCGGGCCTGCGTGGTCTCGTCGTCAAGACCGAGCGCTTCGCCAATCTCGCGTGCGTAGGCCTTGCGAACGCGGTCCAGCAGTGTGCGCTGACCGTCGTTGAGCTTGCGCGTTTCGGCCGTGTCGATGAGCGAAGCGAAGACCTCGATCATGCCGCTGATCTCGCCCTCGGCGAAACGATCCTTAAGCAGGCGACCATCGCGGTTCCACGGAATCGGCTCGTTGCGCTCGTTGGCAAGCGCGTTGAGCGACTTGTCGGCGGAGGCCTTGCTGGTGACGTGGCGCAAACCGCGCTCAACAGCGCGATTGAGCGGCACGGTGACATTCATCTTCGAGTCGAGGACGAAGAGGTCGACAACGGTCACCTTATTGCCAAGAACGACCTTTTCGCCGATGCTTTCAACGCGTGCAAAACCCTCAGGTCCGAAGACGACGGTCTTGCCCTTCTCGAATTGTGCCACCTTTGCCATATCGGCTCCTAAGCGTCAGAAATCCGCATACTAGTCGACCCTGTGTTTTCGCCCGCCGGGTGCAGGTTCGGCTACGCTGACGGCGTCGGATTGCCGACACCTACCATTCGACGAGGTTGATGATGCTACGCCGACTCTTGCCACTCGCGCTTTTTGCTCTACTCCTACTCCCGGCAGCTGCCATGGCGGCTGAAGAGGCTGGGCAGAAGGAGTACGTGACGGAGTTGTTCATCGGCCTGATCGTGCTCGTGATCGCGATCTTTGCCGTGATTGCTGGTTTTGAGGCAAGCAAGGCTCGTCGCAAGCCCCACTGAGCAGCGGTTGGCCCGCGTGGCCGGTAGACCTCACTGATTGGGTGCGGCGATGCTTAACATGCGTTTTGGTACGGTAAAGAGACATGATTCACCTGTATCAGATCACCGGTTCCTCGTCTTTTGCGGCTCGTGCTGCCCTCGAAGAGGCGGGTGCCGATTACGAGGTCGTCAACGTCCATCCGAAGCAGCGCAATCTCGATCCGTCGTTCGCTGAGGTAAATCCGCTGCAGCGCGTCCCCGCATTGCGCGATGGCGACGCGACGGTCTACGAGACGGGTGCGGTGCTGCTGCACATCGCCGATCGTTTTCCGGCCGCGGGTCTGATTCCTCCGATCGGCGATCCGCGCCGCCCCGATGTCTATCGCTGGGTGATGTGGACGGCGAATACGCTGCACAGTGCGTGGTGGCCGCTGATGATGCCGGGCTTTATGACGACGGACGAGTCTGGTGGCGTTGGCATTCGCGAGCGTGGCATTACGAACATGGCGAAGCATGGCGCCTATCTCGATAGCCAGTTGGCGGGCAAGGAGTGGTGTCTCGGTGATCAGTTCACCGTCGCCGACATCTACCTCTACATGCTGGTTGGTTGGCAGTCGTTCGTGGATGACGTCCAGGTCGGCGGCGCTCCGGTGCAGGAGCACTTCGCTCGTGTTGCTGCGCGCCCGGCGATTGCCCGCGCCCGCGAGCTCGACGACCTGACGCCAGACTTTCAGCGCAACCACCCCGACATGCGTGGCGGCGAGCTGATCTAGCTGGTGTGCCTTCGGGCCTGCGTGGCGTTCGTCGATCGGGGGATGGATGTCACAAAGGGGTCAGACCCTTATGTGACATTGGTCCGCTGCTGCAGGTCGCCTGATGTCACATAAGGGTCTGACCCCTTTGTGACATCGAGAGTGGCGCCCAGCAGTCCTGTCGCTCAGGACCCTTGGCCGACCCAGACCGAGCCGTCGCGGTAGACCTCGCGCTTCCAGATCGGGACGGAGACCTTTAATTGTTCGATGATCCACGCGGTCGCGGCGATTGCTGACGGTCGGTGGCGCGAGGTGCTGACGATGACGACGGAGGCGTCGCCGGGCAGGACGGTGCCGGTGCGGTGGACGATTTCGACGGCCAAGAGTTCGTGGTCGGCGGCGGCCTGGTTGGCGATGCGCATCAGTTCTTCGACCGCCATTTCCTCGTAGGCTTCGTATTCGAGGCGGACGACGTCTTTGCCGTTGGTGGCGTTGCGGACGGTGCCGGTGAAGGCCGCTTGAGCGCCGGCGCGTTCGTCGTTGGCCCGCGCATGAGCGGCGGCGATGTCGATCGGGTCGGCGGTGATCGCGACGCCGATGCGTGGCACGTCCGAGCCGCCGGAGACGGGTGGGATGAGTGCCACCTCGTCGCCGTCCGTCAGCACGGTCGAGCGGTCGCTGTAGGTGCGATTGACGGCGTAGGCGATGCCGGCGGGCTCGTCGCCGAGGTCGAGCAACGGCCAGATCGCACCGGCGGTCGTGCCGTCGGGCACGTCGAGTTCGCGGCGGCCGGTGCCAGCGCGTTCGCGGAGACCGGCGAAGAGTCGGATGGTGACGGTGGCCACGTCGGCAGTCTACGGGTG
>JAEMTW010000287.1 GCA_016462095.1 Thermoleophilia bacterium | reverse complement strand
CTGTCGGGGTACGCTGAAACGGTGGATCTCGACGTAATCTTCCTCGGCACCGGCGGCTCGGTGCCCTCTGCGACGCGCCAGACGGCTGCGACGCTGATCCGTCGTGGCGGCGAACGGATCCTCGTCGACTGTGGCGAAGGCACGCAGCGACGGCTGATGCAGAGCATCGCAGGACTGCCTGACCTTGACGTAATTTTGATTACGCACGGCCACGCCGATCACATTCTCGGCCTGCCCGGGCTGCTGCGCACGTTCGCCTTGCGGGAGCGCACCGCGCCACTTTCGATCTATGGACCCGAGGGCATCAAGAAGGTATTGCAGGACCTCGACTCGGTGATCGGCAAGATGCCGTTCCCACTCGCTGTCGTCGAGCTTGCCGGTGGTGCCGAGATTGCGTGCAGCGAGTATCGCCTCGAGGCGATTGGTACGCGCCATCGCGTCCCGAGCCTCGGTTGGGCGCTCGTTGAGGACGATCGGCCTGGCCGCTTCGATGTCGAGAAGGCACGTGCTGCGGGCGTTCCCGATGGTCCCCTCAACGGCATGCTCCAGCGCGGCGAGACGATTACGCTCGACGACGGCACGGTGATTACACCCGAGGGACTCGTCGGCGAGACGCGCTTTGGTCGCACGATCGTGCTGTCGGGCGATACGCGTCCGTGCGATTCGCTGATGGCGCGCGCTGTCGATTGCGACCTCCTGATCCACGAGGCGACGTTTCTCGACGAGGAGCTCGATCGTGCCCGCGATACGCACCACTCGACCGCGCGCGAGGCCGCAGAGTTGGCGGCCGAGGCGCGCGTGCGCATGCTCGCGTTGACGCACCTCTCGATGCGTTCGCCCCCCAAATTGATCAAGGCCGAGGCCGAGGCGATCCTCGAGAACGTCGTTGTGCCGCGTGACCTCGACCTGATCGAACTGCCGTTTCGTGAGCGCGGCGACGCCGTGCTGATCAAAAACGGTGGCCGGGACGAGGACTGAGGCGTGCGTCGTCTGACCTGGGCAGCAAACCTGATGGAGGCCGAGATGATCGCGGGCCTGCTCGAACAGGAAGGGATCAAGGTGCTGATCCGTCGTCCGATTGGCATGGACGTGCCGGACTTCTTGGCCGCCGGACCGCGAGAACTGTTCGTCGATGAAGAGCACTACGAAGCTGCCGCCGAGTCCGTTGAAGCGCACTTCGGTCTGCGCTAACTGACGCGCGTCGGGTTGCGCCGATGGCGCTGGGGGTGTCGGGTGAAGCAGCCCGGTAAGGTGAGGTTCTGCCGGGAAGCCTCGCGATCTCCGCGTCGTTGAGTCATGTAGGTACCTGCGCACCGCTCTATGCATCAACACTCTCTCGAACTGACCTCTGGCGCCGAACTGCGCAAGACCTTCTGGCCCACGATGCGTCGTGGCGTTGGTCTCATGCGCGCGCATCGCTTGGCACTGTGGGCCTCAATCGTGCTGGCAGTGATCGGTCAGATCTTCACGATCTCGATTCCGTGGGCGACGGGTCGCGTCATCGACGAGGCGATGCGTCCACGCGACACCAACCAGCTGCGCTATTTGATCATCCTGATTCTCTGCCTCGCCGTCGGGCGCTTCGCCATCATGTACCTCCGACGACTGATCGCCGGCACGATGGCGATCAACATCGAGCAAGACCTGCGCAACCTCGTCTATCACCACCTGCTGTCGCTGTCGTTTCCGTTTTACGACCGCAATCAGACCGGGCAGATCATGAGTCGCGCAACTGTCGACCTGACGGCCCTGCGCCTGTTTCTCGGCTACGGCATCCTCTTCTTTACGCAGCACACCGTCTCTGTTGTCGCGGTGATGGCCGTGCTGTTGTGGATGAATCCGCTCGTCGCCGCGTGTGTGCTGGTGATCGTGCCGCCGCTCGGCC
>JAEMTW010000286.1 GCA_016462095.1 Thermoleophilia bacterium | reverse complement strand
GACCAGCCGGACCTGCACCCGCGACAAGCACGTCGCAGTGGGCGTGGCGCTTCTCGAAACGACCCGTGTCGGTGCCGGTCGGCAAGACGCCCTTATGGATGCGGCTCAACGCGGTCAACCCCTCGTAGACCTCGACCTGCGGCAGGCGCATCAGCGGCTCGGACGACTCGCCGGCACCGATCTGCCCAAAGGCGTTGGGGTCCGACATGGTGTCAGTCACGACACCGCGCGGGCGGTTCATCAGCACGCTCGAGCCGAGCACGCGGACGCCATTCGCCAGCAGAGCCGAGGCAACCGTGTCGCCCGGGTGCGCGCTCATCGCCCGCCCATCCCAGGTGAAGGTGAGCTTGCGATCGTCGTTGATGCGGCCGCGACCGTCGAGGCGTTTCATCGGGCGTCCTCAGGCTGCTCACCCGAGCGGTACGAGCCGACCATTTCGTGGGTGCCATTGTCGCGAATCACGTTGAACCAGCGACGACAACCCGCTGCGTGGTTCCAACGCTCGGCATAGCGACCGCGCGAATTGTCACGGACGAAGAGGAAGCGCGTCCACTCCTCATCAGAGAGCTGCTCGGGATCGGCCGGATAGGCGACGTGCGCCTGGCCGCCGTACTTAAACTCGGGCTCGTCGCGCGGGCCGCAGTAGGGACAGCGGATCTGGAACATCAGTGGGCGACTGCTGCCGCACCGTGCTCGTCAATCAGTTCGCCGGTCTCGAAACGCTCCAACGAGAACGGGCGGTTGAGCGCGTGCGGCTCGCCGGTCGCAATCGTGTGCGCCATCACCCAGCCAGAGCCTGGCGTGGCCTTAAAGCCGCCGGTGCCCCAGCCGCAGTTGACGTAGAGGTTCTCGACGGGCGTCAAGCCCACGATCGGCGAGGCGTCGGGGCAGACATCGACAATGCCGCCCCACGTGCGCAGCACACGAGCGCGCGAGAACTGCGGAAACAGCTGCATGCCAGCACTCATCTGCTCTTCGATCACGTGCAGTCCACCGCGCTGCGCATACGAGTTGAAGGCGTCGATCCCGGCGCCCATCACGAGCTCGCCCTTGTGCGCCTGCGAGACGTAGACGTGCACCGCGTTGCTCATCACGACGCAGTTGAGAACCTGCTCGTAGACCTCGCTGACGAGCGCCTGCAACGGGTGGGATTGGATCGGTACCGCGAAGCCGGCCATCGCCGTCAACAGGCTCGTGCGACCAGCGGCGACGAGGCCAACCTTGCCGGCAGCGATCGGTCCACGCGACGTCTGCAGCCCGGTCACGCGACCGTTGACGACATCGATGTCCGTCACCTCACAGCCCTGGATGATGTCTATCCCAAGCGCGTCGCAGGCTCGACCGAGCGCGAAGATGACGGCGTCGTGACGCGCGATGCCGCCGCGTCGTTGGAGCGTGGCGCCCATCACCGGGTAGCGCGCCTCGGGGGAGATATCCACGATCGGACAGAACTCTTTGACGGCGTCGGCATCGAGCCACTCGGCATCGACACCGTTGAGGCGATTGGCGTTGACGCGGCGAATGCTCTCGCGCTCGTCATGCAGGTTGTGGGCCAAGTTGAGGACGCCACGCTGCGAGAAGAGGATGTCGTAATCGAGCTCTTCTTCCCAGCCCTCCCAGAGTTGGAGCGCGTGCTCGTACATGGCGGCGCTCTCGTCCCAGAGGTAGTTCGAGCGAATGATGGTCGTGTTTCGGACGGCGTTGCCGTTGCCGATCCAGCCGCGCTCGACAACCGCGATGTTCGTCAGGCCATGATTCTTGGCGAGGTAGTACGCGGTCGAGAGGCCATGCAAACCGCCGCCGACGATGACGGCGTCATACGACGACTTCGGCTCGGGGTTCCGCCAGAGAAACGGAGCATTGTGGAGTGCGTGTTCGTTCGGATCCA
>JAEMTW010000285.1 GCA_016462095.1 Thermoleophilia bacterium | reverse complement strand
CGCGCCAGCGGGGTGCCGTGCAGGATCTTTTGACGGTGATTGGCGCAGAATCCGCGGCCCTCGACGTTGCCGAAGACGATGTCGTGCGCAGTGCCCGCGCGGATGCGAATCGACGGGCCAACTTCGATACGGCAAACCTGAGCCGCCAGGTGTTGGCCTCTCGCAGCCAGCTGCAGGCGATCGCAGCGTTGCACGACGCGGGTGCACTCACGTCACTGCCAGTTGTGTTGCGAAGTACAGCCCAGCTTCGCCTCGATAACCCGGAGTTGACGCTCGCCGAACTGTCAATCATGGCGAACGTCGCTCGGCCGACGCTTGCAGCACGACTACGACGGTTGATCGCCGAGTCAGAGGCGCTGGGGTGAGTGGCGTAGTGATTGGTGGAACCCCGCCGCCCTCACGCCTAGGATCTCAGTACTGCGTCTTGCTCAACCCCGCATCGTCCCTTCAAGGAGGACTCTCCATGACACGTGTTGCCATTAACGGCTTCGGCCGCATAGGGCGTAATGTCTTGCGCGCGGCGTATGCCCGCTCCGCCGATCTTGAGATCGTCGCGATCAACGATCTGACCGATCCCAAGACCCTGGCCCACCTGCTCCGCTACGACTCCGTGCTTGGTCGTTTCGGCCACACCGTTGAGGTTACGGATGACGGGATTGCGATCGACGGCAAGGAGATCCGCGTGCTCGCCGAGCGCGATCCTGCTGCACTGCCTTGGAAAGAGCTCGATGTCCCAATCGTGCTCGAGTCGACGGGCTTCTTTACGAGCCGTGAGGGCGCCAGCAAGCACCTGACCGCCGGTGCTAGCAAGGTGATCATTTCGGCACCAGCGACGGATCCCGACGTCACGCTCGTGCTCGGCGTCAACGATGCGGCCTACGACCCGGCGACGCATCACATCATCTCGAACGCCTCGTGTACCACGAACTGTCTTGCTCCGGTTGCCAAGATTCTTCTCGACGAGTTCGGCATCGAGCGTGGCTTCATGACTACGACGCACGCCTATACGAACGACCAGTCGATCCTAGATCTCCCGCACGCAGACCTACGGCGCGCACGTGCAGCGGCCGTCAACGTGATTCCGACCTCGACCGGTGCCGCCAAGGCGATTGGCCTTGTGGTTCCTGAATTGAAGGGCCGACTCGATGGCATCGCCATGCGCGTCCCGGTGCCCGACGGTTCCGTGGTCGACCTCGTGCTCGAATTGGGTCGCGAGGCGACCGTCGAAGAGATCAACAGCGCGATTAAGGCGAAGGCCGATAAGGGCGCGCTCGCCGGCATTCTCGAGTACACCGAGGACCCGATCGTCTCGAGCGACGTGATCGGCTCCTCGTACTCGTCCGTCTTCGACTCGAAGTTGACGATGGCTAATGGCAGGCTGGCCAAGGTGATCAGCTGGTACGACAACGAGTTCGGCTATTCGAACCGCGTCGTCGATCTGCTTCAACGAGTCTGAGGTGGCGCGTCGCGGCCTCGCAGAGCTGGGCGATGTTCAGGGTCGACGCGTGCTGGTGCGCGTCGACCTCAATGTCCCGATCAATCCAGACGGTTCGGTCGGCGACGATACGCGCATCCGTGCCGCGCTCCCGACCCTAGCTGCGCTGCGCGACGGCGGTGCCCGGGTGATCCTGATGTCCCACCTTGGTCGTCCCAACGGAGAGCGCAACCCGGCCTATACGTTGGCGCCGGTCGCTGCCCATCTCTCAACGCTAATCGCGGCCCCTGTCGCTTTTGCGGACGACTGCGTAGGTGTCGCTGCGCAGGCGGCGGTGGACGAGCTCGCCGATGGCGATCTGCTGCTGCTCGAGAACCTGCGTTTTCATAGCGAGGAAGAGGCCAACGATCCGGCCTTTGCGGCCCAGTTGGCCGAGCTGGCCGATGTCTACGTCAACGA
>JAEMTW010000102.1 GCA_016462095.1 Thermoleophilia bacterium | reverse complement strand
GTGGTAGGGAGGACATCACATCCGCGCGGTTGTGGTGTCCTCCCAACACTCAACACCAGTCGTTAGTCACCAACGTGCGGCGCGGACTCGAAGCCCGCAGCCTTGTGCGACCCGTCGCAGAACGGCTTCGTCTGCGAGGCGCCACAGCGGCAGAGAAAGGCTTCGCCCTCGATTGTGTACGGATTGCCGTCGACGTCCTCGACGACGAACGAACCGCTCACCATCGCGGAGCCGTTCTTCTTGATGCGGATTGTGCAGTCGGCCATGTGATCTCCTGGAACCGTTGTGGGTACGACGAAGGGGTCTGACCCTATCGTCGCATCAGCTGCCTCAGACGGTAGCCGTTGAGGCGGCAATGCGAATCCCTTTGTCACATCCGCATCACGGCTGTGGCGCCGCCGGGAGCCGTTGCTCAGCCGGTGACGGACACCGCAGGCTTGGTCGGCTTGAGTGGTGTGCGTGGCACCACCACCGTGCGGCTGGTGCTGCGGGCTGTGCCCCCGGATGGGGCAAACGTCGTGGCGACGGTCAAGCGGAGGGCGCCAGCACTCAGTGCTCTACGACTCTTGGCGCCGAGCAGACAGGTGAGGGTGTACGTACCCGCTCGTTTTGCAGCCTTTGTTGTCGAACAGAGCGTGGCCTTGATGCGTGCCACGCCGGAGACGGATTGCTTGAGCCGGCCCTCGCCAGGAATCGTGAGTGTGGTCGAGATTGTGATCGTGGAGTTCGTCGTCGAGACCGTCGAGGTCTTGGCGGTGAAGGCGTTCGAGGGGCGCGAGAACGTCGCCGTTACCGCGCGTGCTTCCGACATCGCGAGCGTGCACGTTCCCGTACCCGAGCAGGCGCCGGTCCAACCGGTAAAGGTCGAGCCGGCGGAGGCTACGGCTGTCAGCGTCACGGATTCGTAGTCGAGGTACGTGCGTGTGCACGTGGTGCCACAGTCGATTCCGGCTGTTGTGCTCGTGACGGTGCCTTCGCCGGTACCAGCTTTCGTCACGTTGAGACCAAACGGGTAGGCCAAGCGAGCCTTCTGCATCGCTCCTGCACCGCTGCCAACATAGGCAAACTGGCCATCGGGTGACATTACGGACCAACCTTCTGAGCCACTGATCGTCAGCGTCTCCGCTCGCACTTCGACGAGGTCAGCGAGTCGAATGGTGACGAGCCGCATTGGATTGTCGTCAGTGCTGAGGTATGCGTACTGTCCATCGGGGGAGATGATGGTGGAGTCGGCCACGTTGACGCTCGTTGTGATTGAGCCAAGCGGCGTCATGTCGGCTAGACGTACCTTGACAAGACTGGCGGGCGTGGCACCGACGGTGTAGTACCCGTACTGCCCGTCCGGGGAGATTACTGCGCCCGCAACGTAGGCACTGCGGTCGGGCAAGGTACCCGTCGCTGCGAGGGTCAAGTCGGCTAGGCGTAGCTTGACGACCTGATTGTTACTGGTACCAAAGTAGGCAAAGGTGCCGTCGGGCGCGATAGTTGCGGTGTGGATGAGGAGTCCATCGCTGCCCGTGGAGACGGAGCCCACCTGTTCGAGGGTCGCGAGGCGGACTTGGGTGACTGTTCCGGTCTCGCCGCCGAAGTATCCGTAGACGCCGTCGGGTGAGATCACGGCTGTGCTGATCTGCCCGGAGGTGAGTGTCGAGTGCGTGAGCTCTTGCATGTCACTTGAGCGGAGGGTCGTGATGACGGCGGGGTCGGAGTAGTCAGCAATGTAGACCTTGCTTCCATCGGGCGAGATTAGGCCAGCTGCCGGCCGAGCCCCTGGCAACGTGAATGTCGTGGGTGGTCCCAGATCGCCGGTCGCCACCTTGTTGATGGCCTGGCTCGACCCGATCGCGTAGTAGAGGAAATCTCCAGCAGGTGCGATCGTGGCCGAACTTTTGCAGCCGGCAATCGCTATCGCGGTGGCTGCGAGGATCAGCGTCACAAGTGCCTGCTTGCGCCTCCGACCGGATTGAAGATGGGCGATCACGGTAGCCAGTCTAGATGAGCCCTCGTCCCGCGTTCTCGCACGAGCTGACAGGTGGTGCGGAAATGCGAAGGGCCCCGGCCGAAGCCGAGGCCCTTCAGGGTCGAGCGGGATTCGGGGCAGGCCCCGAATCACTTCCTTACATCATGCCGCCCATGCCGCCCATGCCGCCCATGTCGGGCATGCCGCCACCCGAGGACTTCTCGGGTGCCTCGACGACGATTGCTTCCGTCGTGAGGATGTTCTTGGCGATCGACGCAGCGTTCTGCAGCGCCGAGCGGGTGACCATGGCCGGATCGATGATGCCGGCCTTGACCAGGTCGACCATCTCGCCAGTATCGACGTTCAGACCGAAGCCCGCCTTGGCAGCGCGAACCTCGTTGACGACAACCGAACCCTCGAGGCCGGCGTTGAACGCCAGTTGACGCAAGGGCTCCTCGAGTGCGCGCTTAACGATGCGCCCACCCGTTGCCTCGTCGTCCTCCAGGCCGTCGAACTTCAGCTTCGACGCTGCGTTCAGCAGCGCGACGCCACCGCCCGGCACGATGCCCTCCTCGAGGGCTGCGCGGGTGGCCTGCAGTGCGTCTTCGACGCGATGCTTCTTCTCTTTCATCTCGGTCTCGGTGGCTGCGCCAACCTTGACCACGGCAACGCCGCCAGACAGCTTGGCGAGACGCTCCTGGAGCTTCTCGCGATCGAAATCGGAATCGGAATTCTCGATCTCCTGCTTGATCTGCTTGATGCGAGCCTTGATGTCGTCACCCTTGCCGGCACCGTCGATGATCGTCGTGTTGTCCTTCGTCACGACGATACGGCGGGCGCGACCGAGCTGGGCGATGGAGGTGTTCTCCAACTTGAGACCCATCTCTTCCGTGATGACCTCGCCGCCCGTGAGGATCGCAATGTCCTCGAGCATGCGCTTGCGGCGATCGCCGAAGCCCGGGGCCTTCACTGCGACAACCGTGAAGGTGCCGCGGAGCTTGTTGACGACGATCGTGGCGAGAGCTTCGCCCTCGAGATCCTCGGCAACGATGACCAGGGGACGGCCGCTCTGGATAACCTGCTCGAGCACGGGCAGGATGTCCTTGACAGCGCCGACCTTCTGGTTGGCAATCAGGATGTACGGATCCTCGAGCACGGCTTCCATGCGGTCGCCATCGGTGATCATGTACGGGGAGATGTAGCCCTTGTCGAACTGCATGCCCTCGGTGAACTCGAGCTCGAGACCGAAGGTCTGGCCCTCTTCGACGTTAACAACGCCGTCCTTGCCGACCTTCTCGATGGCGTCAGCAATGACGTCACCAATCTCGCGATCGCGAGCCGAAATCGTGGCGACGCGGGCGATGTCTTCCTTGCCCGAGACAGCCTTCGACTGCGACTTGATGTTGGCGACAGCCTGCTCGACCGCCTTCTCGATGCCGCGCTTGAGACCCATCGGGTTTGCACCCGCGGTCACGTTGCGGAGACCTTCGCGGACGATCGCCTGGGCCAGCACGGTCGCGGTCGTCGTGCCGTCACCGGCAACGTCGTTGGTTGCCGTAGCAACCTCGCGGACGAGCTGAGCGCCCTGGTTCTCGAACGGACACTCGAGCTCGATCTCGCGGGCGATGGTGACACCGTCGTTGGTGATCGTCGGAGCGCCGAACTTCTTATCAAGGACGACGTAGCGGCCCTTGGGACCGAGCGTCACCTTGACGGCATCGGCGAGGGTGTCCACACCGCGTTGAAGCGAGCGGCGGGCTTCCTCATTGAAGCGAATTTCCTTATGTGCCATGAAATTGTTCCTCGTTCAGTGGAAGGGGTGGGGTTACTTCTTGGCCTTGGCAGGCTTGCTGCTGCCAATCACGGCGAGAACGTCGGACTCGCGGAAGATCATGTACTCCTTGCCGCCGTCCTTCACCTCAGTGCCGGCGTACTTCGAAAAGAGAATCTCGTCGCCCACGGCAACTTCGAGCGGCACGTGATGGCCGAGCTCGTAGTGACCGCTGCCAACGGCGAGAATCCTGGCGCGCGAGGGCTTTTCCTGCGCTGTGTCGGGGAGGACGATACCGCTAGCGGTTGTCGTGTCCTCCTCTAGCACTTCGGCGATGATTCGATCGCCAAGCGGCTTGAGGTTCATACTGACCTCCAGGTCGGTAGGTAGAAGGGTAGAAATCGTTGGCACTCTCCTAGTGCGAGTGCCAACGGGACTATACGAACCCTACGGCTCGAGCGCAAGCCGTAACCGGCACTCTTAGTGCGAGAGTGACAGATTTCGCGCGCGAGACCGCATCAATACAGCGATTATCAGCAGTACGATCACGATGGTACCCGCCAGCGCGTACGCCAGTTGGTCGCCACCAATATCGGAGATTGGCGCCACCACGAGCGGAATCACCGCAAAACCGGCCGACCAGACCATGTTGCCCAAGGCGTTGGCCGTGCCGTGGGACAGGCCGAGGTCGTCGGCGGCCATCGACAGCAACGGGAAGATGCCTGTCATCAGGATCGGGAAGAACGGTCCGATCGCGACCAGCACGCCCAGCACGGCCCAGTTAGGTAGCGGGAAGACGAGGATCCACGGCATCAGACCCAGCCCGATACCCCCGATCATCGCGATTCGAAACGAGCCAATCCGTTCGCCGAGACGCCCCGCACCCCAACCAGCCGCGATGCCGATCACGGCACCCGCCGCAATCGCAATACCGATTGCCATCGAGCTAACGCCGTCCCGACCGAGCGCGAGTGGTGCCAAGAGGTCGACGGCTGCGACGCCGGCGGCATCTGCCAAGGCTAAGCAGAGCGCCGTGATCACCAAGGGGTGCTTAACAAGGGTGCCGATGGTCTCGTGCAGGCCCGGATCGCGTGGCAACGTGACGCCGGCTGGCGCCATGATCGTCGCGACCAGCGCGACGATGCCGATCGCGGCAGCAAACGAGAAGGCGATCGCAGGGGAAGTCGCCCCGGCGAACGCGCCGAGGATCGGGCCTGCAACCGCACCGGCCGAGAGTACCCCGGAGATCGTGCCGATCGCGCGCGAGCGACGTTCGGGTGCGGTGTTTCCCGTCAGCCAGGCCATGCCGGCTGCCCAACCAACGCCGCCGCCGACGCCCTGCAGGGTGCGGGCAATGATGATGATGCTTCCGCTCGGGGCCCAGGCAAACAGGATCGTGGCGGCGATGAAGAACGCCACGCCACCGATCATCACGCGGCGGGGCCCGACCCGTCCAGCCAACCAGCCTGCCGGAACGGTCGTAATCAGAAACGCGATCGGATAGCTCGCCAGCAAGACCGCGGCCTCAAACGTCGAGAGGTCGAAGCGATTGGCGTACCACGGCAAGAGCGGCACGATCGCGAGGTACAGCAGCGAATCCACGAACATCGTCGCGGAGACGGCGAAGAAAAGTCTGCGCATCGCGCAAGTCTACGCGCGCCTGATCACACAGTCAGTCGTATGTGCCCGATACGATGCACCTCACGAGAGCCGGGAGGCGTACGTGCACGCGTTGATGTTTTATAGCCCGCTGGTCACCGACCAGATCAAGAGCCGCCGCAAGACAGTCACGATCCGTCTTGGCGATAAGAGCAACAAGTACGAAAAAGGCATGGTCGTGGCGGTCCTCGTCGGCCAACGCTTTGGACCGCGCGAGCGCGTCTTCGACGCCGTCATCGACAAGGTTGAGGTCAAGCCGCTCGGCGATGTCTCGCCACGCGAGATCCAGCACGAGAATGCCCAATTGCGCACGCTCGACGAGTTTGTCGAATTTTTGCGCCGTCTCTACAACCGCGACGTCCGGGAGGACGACACCGTGACCGTGATTCACTTTTCGGAGATCCGCTGATGGCCCGCGTCGGCTGCATCGGCCTCGGCACGATGGGCGGCCCGATGGCCGGCCACCTGCTCGACGCCGGCCACGAGGTCGCGGTCTGGAACCGCACCGCAGCGAAGGGCGACGAGCTGGTCGCTCGCGGTGCGCGTCGTGCCGACTCGCCGGCCGATGCCGCACGCGATGCCGACGTCGTCGTGACGTGCGTCTCCGACACTCCCGATCTCGTCGCCGTGGTGCTGGGCGATCACGGCGTGATCGAGGGCATTCGTGATGGCGCCGTGCTGCTCGACTGCTCCACCGTCTCGCCAAGCGCAGAGAAGGAACTCGCCGAGGCGCTCGCGGGCAAGTCCGTCGAAGTCGTCGACGCGCCGCTCTCGGGTGGCGCGGAAGGTGCGAAGAATGGCGTCTGCACCGCCTTTGTCGGTGGCTCAGAAACGGCGTATGCCAGCGCGAAGCCGATCCTCGAGGCGTTCTGCAAGACGATCACCCACCTCGGCCCAACCGGCGCGGGGCAGGCCGCCAAGGCCGTCAACCAGATCATCATCAGTGGCACCTACGCCTCGGTCGGCGAAGGACTCGCCTATGCCGAGCAGGCCGGTCTGCCGATGGAAGCGCTCGTCGAGGCGCTCTCGGGCGGCGCTGCTGGCTCGTGGATTTTGACGACGCGCTCGCCCAAGTACATCTCGCACGAGTACCCGGCGGGCTTTCGAACCGTGCTGCACCGCAAGGACCTCGGGATCGCGATCGAAGAGGGCGAGGCCGTCGGTCTCGAGCTGCGGCTGACCCGCCTCGTCGCCGAGTGGCAGGACGCGCTGATCGCAGCCGGCTACGGCGAAGAAGACTCGTCGGCGCTTGGTCGGATCGGTCGCGGCGACGTCACGCCGTAGGTGTTCCCCCGCCGGACCTGTACGACGACGTCTGCTCTCAGGTAGGCGGGGCGTCGACTCAGGGAGGACATGACAACCGCGCGGATGTGGTGTCCTCGTGCGGAGTAGCGGTATCT
>JAEMTW010000101.1 GCA_016462095.1 Thermoleophilia bacterium | reverse complement strand
GCGAACGAGGCGGCGTCGAAGGCGCGGAGGTCGTCGAGCGACTCACCCACGCCAATCAACTTGATCGGTACTCCGAGCTCGTGCGCGATGGCAAGCGCGATGCCACCCTTGGCCGTGCCATCCAACTTCGTCAGCACGATCCCCGTCAGAGGCGTCGCCTCGCTGAACTGGCGCGCCTGCACCAAGCCATTTTGGCCCGTCGTCGCATCGAGCACCAAGAGCGTCTCGTGCGGAGCGCCCTCCATACGGCCGGCAATGACACGGCGAATCTTCGCGAGCTCGTCCATCAAACCAATCTGCGTCTGCAGGCGCCCAGCCGTATCGACCAGCACGACGTCGCGACCACGCGCCACCGCCGCCTCCATACCGTCGTAGGCCACCGCAGCCGGATCCTGACCATGCGACGAGCCAACGAAGTCGGCGCCCGCACGATTCGCCCACGCCTCGAGCTGCTCGTCGGCAGCCGCGCGGAACGTATCCGCAGCCGCCACGACGACCGACTTATCGACGCGCCGAAGGTGCTCGGCAAGCTTGCCGACTGTCGTCGTCTTGCCCGTGCCGTTGACCCCGACCATCAGGATCACCGTCGGCTTGTGCGAGACATCGATGCGCGCCTCCGCGCCCGACAAGAGATCGGCAATCTCCTCGGCCAGCGCGGGCGCCAGGTCCTCGCCCGGAGCCATCCCACCAGCGGCAGCACGCCGCTCGAGACGCCCAATGATCTCGACCGTTGCGGGCACGCCACAGTCGGCCAGCAGCAGCGCCTCCTCCAGCCGCTCCCAGGCCTCGGCATCGTCGGGATCAAAGGCAATTGCCTGGATCTGCCCCGTCAGCGCCTTGCTGGACTTCGCGAGACCATCGACGAGCCGGCGGAAGAAGCCGCCACTCTCCTCAGTCGTCTCAATCTCTGGCTCGACGAACTCGACGTCGCCAAGGCCCGAGAACATCAGGTGCGGATCGGCCATCGGGCTACGAACCGCTCGGTGACGGCGCGGCTCTGAGCGTCTCCGTCGGACCATCGCTCTGACGCGGCAGGCGCCGCGAGATTACCTGCGAGACGCCATTGCCCGGCATCGAGACGCCGTAGAGCGCGTCGGCGGATTCCATCGTGCCGGCCTGGTGCGTGATGACGACGAACTGTGCACGGTCGCGGAAGCGATCGACGAGTTCGAGGAAGCGATCGATGTTGACCTCGTCAAGCGCGGCGTCGACCTCGTCGAGGACGTAGAACGGGCTTGGACGAGCGAGCATCAAGGCGAACGTAAAGCCAAGCGCAGCCATCGATTTCTCGCCACCGGACAGGACCGACAACGAGCGGATCTTCTTGCCTGCCGGCTGGACCTCCAGCTCGACACCTGGCTCGGGTACCTCCACGACGGCGTCGATGTCCTCACTCTCGGGCTCGGCTTCCGCTCCGGCCTCATCTTCGGTGGCGTCGGCAGGGTCGAGCTCGACCAGTTCGGCGGGCTCGACGAGGCGGAGGTGCCCACTGCCACCCGGGAAGAGGGTCCCGATCACCTCGGCGAAGCCTGCCTCGACCGTGGAATACGTCGACTCGAAGCGATTGCGGATCTCGGTGCCGAGCTCGCGCACCAGCTTGCGTAGCTCCGCGACGGACGTGTCTAGATCCGTGATCTGCTCGCCGATGTCGTCGGCCTCGGCCTTGGCCTCCTCATACGCCTCTTTGGCGAGCGGATTGACCGCGCCGAGCTGGACGATCCGGCGCTCGAGCCGCTCGACCTTGCCTTCGCGCATCGTCCGCTCGTCCTCGGGATACGGCTCCGTCATGTCGACGAGTTCGCTGCTCTCCTCACCCCGTTCCTCGCTGAGCGTCTGGCGACGGCGAGTAAGCTCCTGCAGGCGTTCCTCGCAGCGCTCGAGCTCGACGCCAAGCGCTGCAACGCGTCCAGCGCCATCGCGCCGGGCAGCGCCCAGCCGGGCGTCTTCATCGGCACACGTACGCAGCTCGGTGCCGAGCTCGGCCACGCGCGATTCGCCGGCCTGCGTCTGAGCGCGAGCCGGCTCGCGAAACCGCTCCGCCGTGACGAGTGCGGCACGGATCGTCTCGAGAATTGTGGGCAACTGCTGGGTCACAGCAGCGAGGCGGTCTGCTCCATTTTGAGCGGCCTCGGCCTGGCGCTCTTGCTCGACGGCGAGGGCACGCAGACGGGCGCCTTCGACACGGGCTCGCTCGGCACGCTCCTCGGAGGCTGCCCGACGTCCGCGTCGATCCGCAACCTCGTTTTGCAGCGACACGCGTACGGCCTCGGCGGCCTCGTGCTCAACCGTGCGCTCGGCGACTCGCTCTCGCAGGGCGACGAGCCCGGTTTCGAGTGCCGAAAATTCGGTCTGGGCAGCGGCGGCACGAGCCTCGCTCTGCTCGGCCTCTTCGCTTGCAGTGCGTAGACGCTCGCCGGTGGCTTCGTCCTGGCGCGCAAGCCGATCAGCTTCGCGCGTGGCCTCTGCCAATTCGCGCTCGAGTCGCAACTGCGCGTCGCGTGCCTCCGCCACTGCACTACGGGCGTTGGTTTCGGCCTGCTCGACGGTGGTGCGAGTCTCGGACGCGTTGACGAGGCTTGCGCTGACGGCGTCGCGCGCACTCGTATCGTCGCGTACCTGTTGCTCGACACCGGCAAGATCTCGCTTTCGCTCCAACGCTCGACCAGCCGCATCGCCGGCACGGAAGGCGATACCACGATCGGCGTCGAAGCCGCGACCATCGGCAAGTACACCGATACCGCGCTTGACGGCCAGCAGATCTGCGGGGTGATCAATCAAAAGCACGCCATCGAGGAGACCCGCTGGGATGTCGCCAATCAGCTCCACGCGGGAGCTAAGCGGCACGCCGGGCCCCTCGGCCTGACGGGTCGGGAGACGATCGAGACAGAGCAACGCGGCGCCTTCGAGCGCATCGTCGGCCAGCAGATCGACGGCATCGCTCGCCACACGCGCGACAGCCTCGGTGGCACGCCACGAGAGCACCGCCGCGACTGCTCGCTCGACGCCAGCCTCTGGCCGAATCTGGTCTGCCACGAGGGAGACGCCGCGGTCGCGGAGGCGCACGAGTGCACCATCCAAACCATCCCCACGTTCAACCGACTGGCGCAACTCGTTAAGGCGCGCCTCGGAGGACTGCGCCTTGGCGTCGGCGGCAGCAGCATCGCCGCGCACCTGAGCCTCCTGCGTACGGGCCAGGTCGGCTGCACCACGTGCCTCCTGCTCGAGTCGCTCGGCCTCGGCCAGCGCCTCGCGGGCACTGGCAACATTGGCCTCGATCACCTCGAGCGTAATCTGCGCCTCACGACGAGCCGTCTCACGATCGCCAATACCGTTGGTCAATTCTGCGCGACGGAGCGTGGCAGCAGCGGCTCGCTCGCGGTTCTCGGTTGCCTCTGCCTGCGCGCGGGCGAGACGCCCCTCGTGCTCTGCCTCGGCTCGTCGCGCCTCGAGCGCGGACGAGAGCGCTGTCTCAGATGCCTGCGTGGCGGCTGCGAAGCGATCCTCGACACCGGTGTCGTCGGGGTCGGCAGCCAGTTCGGAACGCTCGCGCTCTGCGTCCACCTCCACGGAGGCGGCAGCCGACGCCGTCGTAGCGGCCTCGTCGATCAGGCGACCAGCTCGGATCCGCAGGCGCTCGGCATCGTGCGCAAACTCCTCGCGCCGCTCCTCGAGTTGAACCGTGCGATCGGTCAGACGCTCGACGCCAGCATCGAGGCGCTGCACGAGACGCGAGGCGGCCTCCTGCTCACTGACCAGGGCCCCCAACGCTGCCTCGGCGGCCTCACGACGCGCGATGATCGCCGCTGCGTCGGTATCGAGCGTCTCCTGCGCCGCCTTGGCCTCGCGCGCGTCGTTCTGGCGCGCCTGACGATCGCGACGAGACTCGGCAATCGCAGACAGCACCAGTTCGAGTCGAGCCTCGAGCAGCTCGGCCGCGAGCAACGCCGCACGTTCTGCGGCCGAAGCCTGCAGCGCGAGCGGACGCAAACGCCCTTGGATTTCGGCCTGCCGGGTACGTGCCTCGACGAGGTGTCGTTCGACGCGATTCAGCTTCTGCTGAGCACGGACTCGACGACGCTTGTACTTGCCAAGACCTGCAACTTCTTCGATCAGACCACGGCGCACCGTCGGGCTCGCCAGCAGCACCTGATCGACCTGGTTCTGACCGATGATCGCGTGGCTATCTCGACCGAGCCCAACGTCCGCCAAGACCTCGTGGACGTCGAGGCGACGCACCGGTACGCGGTTGAGCAGGTAGGCGCTCTCCCCATCGCGACTGAGACGACGCAGCACGGAGAGCTCGGGTCGACCGCCCGGGGCGACGCCACCCTCGTCCTCAAGCACGAGCTCCACCTCGGCGAGACCGGCAGCAGCGCGACTCTCGGAACCACTAAAGAGCACGTCCAGGCCCGTCGTGACGCGCACCTCTGATGGTGCCGACGAAGCCATCGCCCAACGCAGAGCCTCGGCGATGTTCGATTTACCCGAACCGTTCGGTCCGACAATCACGCCGACACCCTTGTCGAAATGGAGCTCCGTCTCGTCGGCGAAACTCTTGAAGCCCTTGATGCGGATGCGCGTCAGCCTCATGCCGCAGCGCCTGCATCGATGGCAGCGAGAGCACGGCGCGCAGCGGCCTGTTCGGCGGCACGACGAGACACGCCTTCGCCCTCGCCAAGGACGTCGCCGTCGATGATGACGACGACGGAAAAGTGCCGTGCGTGCGCTGGTCCTGTTGCCTCCACCAGTTCGTACGCTACACGGCGACCCTGACGCTGCAAGATCTCTTGGAGCGCCGTTTTGGGGTCAATGCGAGGATCGAGGGCATGTTCGACAAGTGGTGCAAAGGCTGTCACCGCGGCCTCACGAGCGACCTCCCACCCGGCCTCGAGGAAGATCGCACCCAACGCGGACTCGGCCAAGTCGGCGAGCACCGAGCGATTGAAGGACAACTGCTTCGCCGTCTCTGCGTACTTCTCGCCGAGCGCGCTGTCGCGCATGCGACCGCCAAGATCCTCATTACGGGCCACGATCGAGCAAAAGCGCGAGGAGCGGACCTGATTCTTGATCCGCGACAGCTCACCCTGCGTGGCCTCGGGAAACCGCTCCAGGAGGTAGGCGCCGAGCGCGAGGTCAAGCACAGCATCGCCCAGCAACTCGTACCGCTCGTACGACTCACCGGGCGATGCTGCCCAGCTCGAATGCGTCAGCGCGCGGAGACGCGTCGTCGACGCAATCGCGTCAAGACGAGTCCCAATTGGGCCCGTGGGCTCAGTCAGCGCGGGCGACGATGAAGTCAACGGCGTCGCCGACAGTGCCGATCGACTGAGCCTCTTCGTCAGAGATCTTGACGCCGAAGCCCTCTTCGAGGTCCATGATCAACTCGACGAGATCGAGCGAGTCAGCCTGAAGGTCGTCGCGCATGTGCGCTGCCTCATTGATGTCAGCCGGATCAACGTCGAGACGCTCAACGAGGATCTCTTGTACTTTCGCCAAAACCTCTGCTCGCTCAGCCACTGTGTTCCACCTTTGTAGTACTCATGTAAACGCTGCCGACAGTAGCAGGCGCGGTAACGGCCCGACGGCACGTACACCACTCGAACGCACGCAAAGGCGCCAGGAAAGCGTTGCTCTACGACACGTCGACAGCGCGGACAACGATCGGGCGACGACGTAACCGAGGTCGAGGTCGAAGCCGAAACCAGCGACGCTAGCCGACGGGGGCGTCGGTCGTGATGTAGCGCCGACCGCGGTACGTTCCGCAGCTCGGGCACACACGGTGCGGCAGTTTCGGAGCGGAACAGACCGTGCACGTTGCGACGACGGGAATCGCAATCTTGTGCGTGGCACGACGCTTATCGCGACGAGCTTTGGACGTTTTCCGTTTGGGGACTGCCATAACGCTGCGCAGCGTAGCGAAGGCCTGCTCGGCGCGTCGCAACTACCCCTCAGAGTCGTCCTTGAGCAGCCCTCGAAGCGCGCCCCAACGGTCATCGCCTTCCTCTGGAACGCACGTACAAGACTCATTGTTGAGGTTCGTCCCACAGGCTGGGCAGAGGCCCGCGCACTCCTCGCGACAGAGAATCTTGTGTGGCAACGTCAACACGATCGCGTCGGCTGCCCACGTCGCAACATCAAGCTCGTCCCCTTCGAGGTAGTCGCAGACCTCCTCGGCCTCAGCACCCTTCTCTGGATGATCGGCCTGGTACTCGCGCGCATCGATCGAGACCGGCACCGCGGCCTCCTCGAGACAGCGGTGACACGGACCCAAGATCGTGCTCGACAGGCGCATGCGCATCAAGAGCCCCGAGATCAGGCGTGTGATGTCGACGCGCGAGATCGCAGGCGCCGCTGGCCCGGAGTAGGTCACGCCGCCGATGATGATGTCGGGCAGCGCAACGGGCACGTCCAACGAGCGTTCAATGCCCGCCTCGAGCCGTAGCTGTGCGATATCAATCATGCGTGCCGCCGTTCGCGACGATTACGTCGTGATTTCGGTGAACTGCGCCGAGCCACCCTCGGTGCGCTCCGGCGATGCGCTCGCCAGCTGGCCGCGGCCACGCTGAACAGCACCGAGGAACTTGCCGAGGTTCGTCTCGAGCGTTCCGAGGATCTCGTCGGCGTAGTCTTCTGCGCCGAGTCGAATCTCGCGCTCACGATTGCGAGCGTTCTCAAGAATCTCCTGCGCCTGGCGCTCGGCCAACCGCACGACCTCTTGCTGCGACGCTTCGCGCTGGGCGATCTCGCGCGCCTCAACGACGACGCGCTCGGCCTCGCGCTTGGCCTCGCCGAGCATCTCCTGACGCTCCTTGACGATCCAGCG
>JAEMTW010000284.1 GCA_016462095.1 Thermoleophilia bacterium | reverse complement strand
ACATTGTGGTGTTCGAACGCATCAGGGAAGAGTTCCGTGCGGGCAAGACGCTGAAGGCGTCGATCTCCGCCGGCTACTCGCGCGGTTTCCGCACAATTCTGGACGCAAATACCGTTACGTTGATCACTGCTGGCGTACTTTTCGTCGCGTCGCAGTCCAGCGTCAAGGGCTTCGCCTTCCTGCTCGCGATCGGCGTGCTGGTTTCGATGTTCACCTCAGTGGTCGCGACGCGCGCCATTCTCAACGTGCTCTCCAACTTCTCGTGGTTTAACAATCCGCGGGTGATTGGCGCCGAGGCCAAGCCGGTTCGTTGGCGGTTCGACTTCGCCGGCCGCAAGCGCTTGTTCTTCGCCATCGCAGGCGTGATGATCGTGATCTGCATTGCTGCTGTCGGGATTCGAGGTCTCAACATGGGCCTCGACTTCACGGGCGGCACGCGGATGGCCGTTGTCACGACGAAGCCAGCCACGGTCGACGAGATGCGGACGCTGCTTGTGCAGGTTGACTCCGAGTTGGGTGGGGCCGTGATTCGCGGCGAGGGCAGCACAGCCGGGTCGACGTATACGACGTTCCAGATCGATGCCAAGGAGATTTCGCCGGAGAAGGTCCAGACCGTCCAGCAGACTGTCAATCAGCAGTACGGACTCGCCGAGCAGATCGACGTTCGAACCGTCTCTGCCTCGTTCGGCAGCGAAATCTTGCGCGGCGCACTGTTGGCCCTGCTGTTTTCGATTCTGCTGATCATCATCTACATGGCGTTCCGGTTCGACTGGAAGTTCGCGATGCCAATGATCGTCGCCCTCTTGCACGACCTCGTGATTGCGGTTGGTATCTATGCGATCAGCGGCCGCGAGGTGACGAGCGCGACGATTGCAGCGTTGCTGACCATCCTGGGTTACTCGCTGTATGACACGATCATCGTCTTCGACCGCGTGCGCGAGAACGAGAAGACGCTGCTTCGGCAGACGTACGACCAGATCGTCAACATTTCGCTGTGGGAGACGGTAACCCGCTCGCTCAACACGTCCCTCTCGACCTTGCTTCCGATCCTTGCGCTGTTTTTCTTCGGTGGTGCCACGCTGCAGGACTTCGCCTTCGCGCTGATCATCGGCATCGCCTCTGGCGCCTACTCCTCGTTCTTCATTGCAGCACCGCTCCTGAGCGTGCTCAAGAGCCGCGAGCCGGCGTATCAGAGCCGCAAGGGCTCAGATGAATTGCCGGCCTTCATGCTTGGCAAGCAAGCTATGCCCGTACCGGCAGTTGCCGCGGTTGCGGTTGGCATGGCTGGTGCTGCCAGCGACGTCACGGGCTCCACGGATGACGTCACGGTCGCACCGGACGAGGACTCCAGTCCTGCTCCTGACCCTGCACCCACAGGTTCCATAGCCAATGCTGGTCCTGATGACGCTGCCATTGAGGCAGCACGCAAGCGCCGTGTTGATCGGCGCGGCAAGCGCGGGCGTTCGTAGTCCGCGTCCGAGTCTGCGCCTAGCCTGACCTAATGTCGTCGGGAAAACGTCTGATCATCCCGCCTTGTGCCACGGCGGATTCGCAGCGGCTGGTGGAATCCGTCGGGATCTCGCGCGTGCTGGCCGACGCCCTCGTGCGACGAGGCTGGACAGATCCTGCAGCGGTGATTGATTTTCTCGAGCTTGAGGGCTCCCTGCACGATCCGTTGCTGCTTGGGGATGCGTCAGTAGCGATCCCGTTATTGCAGACGGCAATCGCAGATCGCTCCCAGATCGTGGTCCATGGCGACTACGACGCCGATGGGGTCTGCTCGACAGCGTTGCTCTGCGAGGGGCTCGCGGCGCTGGGGGCGACCGTGCGGCCGTTCATCCCGAGTCGCTTTGATGAGGGGTATGGGCTCGCAGTCGAGACCGTTGAGCGTCTCCATGCCGAGGGG
>JAEMTW010000283.1 GCA_016462095.1 Thermoleophilia bacterium | reverse complement strand
CGCTTGGATCGACAGTCACCACCTGCCCACCGACTTCCGCCCCCCGGCGCTGCGCACGCTCCTCGAGGACGCCGGCCACCTCGCCGCCCTCCCGACGATTGCCATTGCGGCGTGGTCCAGCAACCAAAGACCGCCGGCACCTTAAACTCAATTAGTCGAGGCGTCGTGGTTCGAGCCAGGCCAGATCGGCTGGAATCCCCAAGCCCGGTCCCTCAGGCGGGCGAATTGTCCCGTCCTCGGCGATGAACAGGGGCTCGGGCAGAAGCCAATCGCGTCGGTCCGGCCCCCAGCCGGGCGGATCGAATGGCACCTCGACAAACGCACAGGTCGAATAGGCCATCGCGACGTGCAGGTTGACCAAGAAGCCAAATCCGTTCGTCCATGTATGCGGCGACCACATGCGGCCGGAGAGGGCAGCAAAATCGGCAATCCGCCGTGCGCCCGTGACGCCACCGGACAACACGACATCGGTCTGGATCACGTCCACGCCACCCCGGGCAATCAGGTCGCGCGCCTCGTGCGCCTGTCGCACCATCTCACCGGCAGCAATCCGCAGCGCCGTCTTCGAGCGCAACTCGGCGTAGCCCTGGACATCACTAGTCGGCAAAGGTTCCTCGAGCCAATAGACACCCATGCGTTCGAAGGCGCGGGCCGCCTGCACGGCCTCGGCGACGTCCCAGCCGAGCCGTGCGTCGCCGGCCATCCGCCAACCATAATTGGCGTCGACCATGATCTCCATGTCCGCACCGACCGCTCAGCGCGCTCCTCGGGCGCAACCACCTCGGCCGTCGAGGCATACGCCAGAAGGCTATCGTTGCGTCCGCCGAGGAAACGCCACAGCGGCTCGCCTGCGGCTCGAGCCGCGAGATCGGCACAGGCCGCCTCCACAACCCACGGTCGGCTGCCGTGAAAGTCCACCGTCTCGCAGATGCGATGGACCTGATCGAGACGCCGCGGGTCGAGCCCGACGAGATGGCGCTGCAGCAGTTTGAGGTCAGGCAGGTTGTCGCCACCACCAATGCCGACGCTGCCATCGTCCGCCGTCACGATCACGACCTCGGCGTCCTGATAGGTCCGGGAAACAGGGTCCCACGACATCGTCACGGGCGTACCCCACAGGTTGCGGTAGCGGCGAACCTCAATCGTTGCGATCTTCACAAGCAGATTCTACTGGCGCAGGTCCAAAAGGACGCGACGCGACGCATGATCCTTCATCAGCGCAAAGGCATCGTTGACTTCGTCGAGCTTGAGGCGATGGCTAATCAACTTCTCGAGTGGTAGTCGGCCTTGGCGATGCAGATCAAGAATCATCGGAAAGTCGTAAAGCGGAACGCACGAGCCATACTCCGACCCCAACACGCGGCGCTCCATGCGCGGGAAGGACAGCGCCGGGAAGGTCACCTGCGCATCGGGGTGCGGGATGCTGATCAGCACTGCTGCGCCACGAGCACGCGTGCTGAGAAAACAGGCGGTCGCAACCTCTGGGCGACCCGTCGCCTCAATCGCGTAGTCAACACCGGTACCGGACAGGGCCAGCACAGCCGCGCCCGTTTCCTCGGCCGAGCCCTGCCACTGCACCGTGCCCGTTGCCCCACAGTCGATCGCGTCGGCCAACTTCTGTTCCGAAATGTCGACTGCAATCACGTGCGAAGCGCCCGCCGCCCGCGCACCCATGATCGCCGACAACCCGACACCACCACAGCCAAAGACAGCGACTCGCTCGCCCGGACGAACGTTGGCGGTGTTCCAGACAGCGCCAATGCCTGTCGTGACGGCACAACCGACGATCGATGCCACGTCGAGTGGCGCGTCGTCAGGGATCACGACACAGGAGGCGTCGGGAACCACGCAGGCCTCGGCAAACGTCGAGAGAAACGAGTTGTGGAAGACGGTCTCCCCACCTTGCGAG
>JAEMTW010000282.1 GCA_016462095.1 Thermoleophilia bacterium | reverse complement strand
TCCACACCGTCGTGGGCGCAGGTGCGGCCGAGGGCGCCGTCGACGCGGCCAACCTGCTCAAGCCGATGCTGGCGCGCGGCGAGCTACGCGCCATCGGCGCGACGACGATCGACGAATACCGCAAGCACGTCGAAAAAGACGCTGCACTCGCCCGCCGGTTTCAGCCCGTGCTGGTTGGTGAGCCAAACGTTGAGGATGCAATTGGCATTCTGCGCGGACTCAAGGAACGCTACGAGGTGCACCACGGCGTGCGCATCCAAGACAGTGCAATCGTGGCCGCTGCGATGCTTTCGGATCGCTACATTGCCGATCGTTTCCTGCCCGACAAGGCAATCGACCTGATCGACGAGGCCGCCAGTCGTCTGCGCATCGAGATCGATTCACGCCCGACCGAGCTCGACGAGATCGAGCGGCGCATCGTGCGCATCGAGATCGAAGATGCGGCGCTCGCGAAGGAGAGCGACGTCATCTCAGCCGAGCGGCGCGATGCCCTCGCCAGCGAACTCGGTGGACTCCAAGAGATTGCCGACGAGATGCGTGCGCGCTGGGAACTCGAGAAGCGCCACATCGATTCGATCCGGCGACTCAAGAGCATGATTGAGGACGTCAAGAACGAGGCAGAGCGAGCAGAACGTGAGGCCGATCTGCAGCGCGCTGCGAAATTGACGTATGGCGACCTCCCGGCGTACGAGGCCGAACTGCTGGCGGAGACGGCGGCGCTTGACGAGGCGCAGAAGGATGGCTCGGTGCTCAAAGAAGAGGTCGACGAGGAGGACATCGCCGAAGTCGTTGGCGCCTGGACGGGGATCCCCGTCTCGCGCCTGATGGAAGGTGAGATGCAGAAGCTCGTGCAGCTCGAGGAGCGTCTCCACGAGCGCCTCGTCGGGCAGGAGGAGGCAATCTCTGCCGTCTCCGACGCAATCCGCCGCTCGCGTGCGGGGCTCGGCGATCCTGATCGACCGATCGGGTCGTTCCTGTTCCTTGGCCCGACCGGTGTCGGCAAGACAGAGCTCGCCAAGACGCTGGCCGAACTGCTCTTCGACGACGAAAAGTCGATGATTCGTATCGACATGTCGGAGTACATGGAACGCCACTCCGTCTCGCGCCTAGTCGGTGCGCCGCCCGGCTACGTCGGCTACGACGAGGGTGGCCAATTGACCGAAGCGATTCGACGCCGTCCCTATTCCGTCGTCCTGCTCGACGAGATCGAGAAAGCACACGGCGACGTCTTTAACGTCTTGCTGCAGGTGCTCGACGACGGTCGCCTGACCGACGGCCAGGGACGCACCGTCGACTTTACGAACACGGTGCTGATCATGACCTCGAATGCTGGGTCCGAGTTTGTACTCGGCGAGCTCTCCCACGACGAGATCCGCGATCGTGTCGATGGTGTGCTGCGGCAGACCTTCCGACCAGAGTTCCTCAACCGCATCGACGAGACGGTGATCTTCCATCGCCTGACCGAGCTCGAGATCCGCAAGATCGTCGACCTGCAGGTCGAGCGTCTCGTGCGCCGCGTTGAGGCTCGTCGTGTGGCCTTTGAGGTGACCGATGCTGCCAAGGATCTCTTGGCTCGCGAAGGCTACGATCCCATGTATGGCGCTCGACCACTCAAGCGCGCAATCCAGCGCCTGCTTGAGAATCCGCTGGCGCTGCGTCTGCTCGAGGGCGATATCGGCGATGGTGCCCGTGTGATTGCAGGAACCAGTGACACAGAAGACGGCATCGTCTTCACGATTGAGACTCCTCAGGCGGCCGTCTGAGCATGGGATTGTTCCGCCGTCGCTCTGCGTCGTCCGACGCTGCCAACGATCGGGACCTCGAGCTTGATGCACCGGTTGTTGAGGAAGAACAGGGGCCACTCGGGCCGACCGGTCGCCCACTACATCCTGTCGGTGCGTACTTCGAGGC
>JAEMTW010000100.1 GCA_016462095.1 Thermoleophilia bacterium | reverse complement strand
CTCGGCCGCGCGCAACTGTTTTACCAGTGGAGTCTTCACAGTCCCACCCTGCACCAACTAGCACTCCGGGGAGACTTCACAAACCGGGGTTTGTGAAGTCCGTTTGCCGCACGGGCAGGCCACCTGCCCGAGTTACGCAGCCGGCGCGTCTGGCTTCGGGCCCCGCCCAAACTCGGTTGTGTCGCGCTGAATCGTGATGTAGTAATTGTCATCATCGCTCAGCGAGAAAAAGCTGATGCTCCACTCCATTGGGAAGGGGGAACCATCACGACGATAGTTAACGGTTGAACCAGAGAACGGGCGGCCTGCTTCGAGGTCGGCTTTCAGACGAGCGGTAACCGCCGAATCGGTTTCTGGGCCTTGCAGCGCGTAGGGACCTTGGTCTTTAATTTCGGCGAACGACCAGCCAGTGATCCGCTCAAATGACTTATTGACGTAGACGACCTTCGGACCCCCGGACTCGGAGTTCGTGCTGGTGATCATCACTGCGTCAAACAACGAGTCGAAGACCGTCTCGAACAGAATTGCAGCGGTCGAAGTTAGGGCGGGAGGAGTATTAGGATTCGAAGACATACCTCCACCATACCAATCTTTCGCCAGCCCCTCCGCGCGCTGCAGCGTATCCGGAGCGGGGCGTTTGACCTGATGTTTTCGAGGTATGCGGGACATCACAAACCGGGGTTTGTGATGTCCCCCGACCTACTCCGCGTCAGGAACGTCGATGAGGACGGTTTCGATCATGTCCTCGAGTTCGAAACTGTCGTGAACGTCGGCGATGTGTGCCTGGACGAGTTCGATGATGGTGTCGGTGTCGGGCGCGGTGATCGTTTCATCACAGCCGGCCTCGACACAGGTCCATTGGCGGGCCATCAGCCGGCCTCGACACCGACGACGAAGTCGATGCTGGGGTCGAGGATCTGCTCGATCAACGTGTCGTCGGGCTGGACGCCCATCTCGCGACAACGGTTGCGATAGTGCCGCACCTTCATCGTCTGGTATTTGCCGACATCGAGCCCAGGCACGGCCTTCTGATACTCGACGAGACCAACGATGTTGCCGCGATAGGCGTCGAACACCTCGTGGACGACCTCCTCATACGAGGGGTCCTTCTCGATCAGCATCCGACACGCGGTCGTGCCGAAGGTGATGTGGCGGCCCTCGTCCGCCAGAATTAGCTTGAAGCCCCGGTTCAAGGTCGGGAAGGCATCCCACTGCGTCGTCGTGTCGATCACGATCTCGTACGACGGCATCGTCAGCACGCCCTCAACGAAGCCGTTGTACGCGGCTGAGAACTGGACGAACGCGCGCTCGATCTCTTTCTCTGTCCCGCCGAGTGCGGCCTCGTGCAGGATGCGGCCATAGTTCGGGAGCGCCTCGTGCATGACGTCGCGCACCTCGAACCGACCGGTCGGATCGACCGTCTTACCGCGCGTCAAGAAATGCGGAGCGACCTCGCTCGGATCGACAATGCCGACGACAGCCTCGTGCCAGCGCATAAAGAACTCGGCGTGCTTGGCCTCCTCAAGCAGGAACGTCGCGAGAAACATCGTCCAATCGAAACGACGCAACGCGTGCGAGGCGGCCAGCATCGGGACCAGCTCGTCCGTGACGGCCTGCTCGCCTGCGAGAAAACGGATCGTGATGCCCAGCAGGCCCTTCTGCTGCTCGGGCGTGATGCGCTGCCAGTCGAGCGCATCCTGCGTAAAGTCGAGGTCTTCGACCTTCCAGTGCTTCCGCATCGCCTTCTCATACTTGCGATAGATCTCACCGCTCACCATCTCTCGTGAGAAATGGAACTTCGACTCAACATCACTCGACATGGGAATCCTCTCGTCGGACGCGCGTAGGGACTGCGCGAGCGCTGAGACGATTGTGGCAGGAAGTGGCGGATCCTGCGTGAAAAGCGCGCGATTTCGGTGTGTAGCAGATCTGCTACGGTATTCGCATGGCCACGATTCCCCAACGCGAACTGCGCAACAACGTCTCCGACGTTCTTCGACGTGCGGAGGCCGGCGAAGACTTCGAGATCACGGTCGATGGGCGCCCCGTGGCCCGGCTCTCAGGCATTGTGGGCCGCCGCCAGTTTGTGCCCGCCGCCGAGTTTATGCGGCTTTTCGATATCGGAGGACCACGGGATACGACGTTCTTTGAGGATGTCTCTGAAGGGATCGACCACGAGCTCTACGATCCGTATGAACCCCGCCCGTGAGAGTGCTCGTTGACACCTCGGTCGTGATCGACCCTACGGGCGTCGAATGGCCAGAAGCTGCAGAATTCGCGATCTCGACGATCACGGTGGCCGAGCTCGGCTTTGGCATCGTTAAGGCTGTCGATCCAGTCTTTCGAGCGCAGCGTACGTTGAGGCTACAGCGTGTGCGATCGACGTTTGAGGAGCTGCCCGTCGACTCCAAAGTCGCCGAGGCCTATGTGGTGGCGGCGACAGCGCTTTACGTTGATGGCCGCAATCCGCGGGCCAGGTCCTTCGATCTACTCATTGCCGCGACTGCAATGGCACATGAGCTACCGCTCTACACGCGTAATCTCAAGGACGTCGTGACTCTGCGGCACCTTGTTGATGTTCGCTCCGTCTAAGAACGACATCCGTACCGCACGTGCGGTTACGGCGTCGGGCGAAGCCCGTAGACCGTACCCTTGCCAGTGACATAGACCCGCTCGTGATCAGCGACGACAGGCGAGTACTGACCGTCCGGGAACGTCCAGACAATCTTGCGGGTCACAATGTCAAGCGCATACGTGTCGGATGGGCCAGATTTCGATGCGCGAACACCATTTCGGCCACAACCCTCACACGTCGAGAAGTACAAGAGCCCGTCCATCAACGTCGGCGCGCCATGGACGGCGCCCGGCGATTCGAAGCGCCAGAGTTCGCTGCCAGTCCCCGCATCGTAGGCGACGATAAATCCGTCATACGTACCGATGTAGATGACATTGTCGGCCGCGACGGCTGCCGTGTAGACATAGGAACCGGCGGCTTTTGCCCATAACAACGTGCCCGTTTTGGCGCCGAATGCGTACATCCAGCCATCCGTATTGCCAATGAACACACGCCCGTACGCGACCGTTGGTGTCGCGTAGAAATACTCGCGGCCAGAGCCGAGCCGATCGATGCTCTGTGCGCGCCAGCGGACCACTCCCGTCTTTGCATCGAGCGAGTACACGCTGCCGCCATTGGTGCCGATCACGACGGCGGGCGTGCTGCCCGTCTGAGTGGCATCGGCGTAGGTCGGCGAAGAGGTGATCTGCGCATCGGTTTGTGTCTTCCAGAGCAGCGCGCCGGTCTTGGCGTCGAAAGCGAAGACTGTCCCGTCCCAGCCTCCGACGTAGACGGCACCATCGACGACGAGGGGGGAGGTCTCGAGAGCCGGCGTCTCGACCGACCAGATTCGTCGACCCGTCGCGGCATCCCACGCGATGACAAAGCCATTGCCACTGAAATCACCTTTTGCACACGGATACTTCTGCATGAAAGCGGCGTAGACGATGCCGTCAGCGATGGCAGGAGAGGCAGCAGAACAATGTCGTGTTGGCTTGTGCCAGAGCCGCTTTCCGGTCGTCGCATCGACGGCGAAGAAGTGGCCACGTAGATTTGCGACAAAGAGGCGACCGTCGGCGACAACGGGCGGAAATTCTAGGAGGTTAAGGGCGTGAAAAATCCAGGTTTGGATGTAGGGAGGCCGATGCCGGAGGCTTGGATTCCAATGGGTGCGGCCTGCATCAAACCCGTAGGTCGGCCAGGGCGTAGCGATCGGAGCGATCGTCGTGGTCGTCGTGGTCGTCGTGGTCGCCGTGGTTGCCGCCGTGGTCGTCGAGGCAATGTATTCCTCGGTCGTATTCCCACTGATCTCAGTCGGCTGTATGCGTGCGTAGGCAAACCAGCCACCGACACTGAGTAGGACGACGAGGGCAGCTCCAGCGATCAGAATTTGCCGCCAGCGCGGATGCCCATTGCGCTGTGTCACAGACGCATAATACAACAGGGGTTGCGCGCGTCTCACTCACGGCTGGGTGTTCTAATCGCTCGGTTCAACGTGCTTGCCCGGCCGTGAAGGCCGACCGATGAGCCCTTCGTTCCCTCCCAGGTTGTATTCAAAATTCGTGCTGTGCCCCGCCTAAATTCTTCCGGCGGCTACACTCCGCGCGTGAGCACGCCTAACCCCATTCGCGCCCGCGGGCCGATCGACCTCGCGAAGGTCGAGGCCGCCGCCAGCGATATGTTGCGCGCGCTCGGCTACGACCTGACCGACGAATCGCTGCAGGACACGCCACGCCGCGTCTCGCGGATGTACGAGGAATTGCTGACGGTCAAGCCGTTTGAGTCGACGACGTTTCCGAACGACGGTGAGTACGACGAGCTCGTCGTCGTCCGCGACATTCCGTTTCATGCGCTCTGTGAGCATCATCTGCTGCCGTTTACAGGTGTCGCGCACGTCGGGTACATCCCTGGACCACGGATCGTCGGATTGTCGAAGCTGGCACGCGTCGTCGATATGTACTCGCGGGACCTCCAGGTGCAAGAGCGCATGACGGCGCAGGTCGCCAACTGGCTTGAAGAACATCTCGAGCCGCGCGGGGTCGGGGTCGTGCTCGAAGCAGAGCACCTCTGCATGACGGTGCGTGGCGTCCGAGCACCGGGCAGCCGCACGACGACGTCGTCGGTGCGCGGCATGCTGCGGCACGACCCGCGTACCCGTGCCGAGTTCTTCGCGCTCGTCGGTGCGTCGAGCGGCACCTAGCCCGATGACGGTCCGTCGCGCCTGGCTCTGGATCGCCGGAGCCGTCGTCGCCGACGGCATCTTGAGGCTGCGTTTTCTGAACGTGCCGCTCAACGTCGATGAGGCTGGATTCGGTGCCGTAACGCGCACGTGGGCACGCGGCTTTGCCCTCTATGGAGACGTCGCCTGGGTCGACCGCCCCCAGGGACTGGTCGGGCTCTACCGCCTCGCACTCATGTTCGGCGATGAGTGGGCGATCCGCATGCTGGCACTCAAGGCCGGCATTGCACTCGTGCTCGCCCTAGCCGTGATCGCCTGGACGCTTGGCGGGCCACGCGCCGCCGTGATTACAGCGTGGTTGATGGCCGTGGTCGGCCCCGCGCCACACATCGAAGGTTTTACGGCCAACGGCGAACTGCTCGGCGGTGCCTTCGCGGCCGTCGCGATCGCGATCGCGTTTCGGTGGAGCGCCTGGCCGCGCGCCTGGCTCCTGCTGGTCGCTGGGGTCATCGCCGGTTTTGCACCACTCATCAAACAGTCGGCCTTCGATGGCGTAGTCGTCGTCGGCGCCATCGTGCTGGTGGTTGCCTATCGGGAGCGCGACTGGGTGCTCGGCTTTGGTCGATTGATCGTGCTCGCGATCGGTATTGCGATCCCGTGGGTACTCGCTATCGTCGCTGCGGCGTTCGCATCGCCAGGAGTCAGCGGTTGGTGGTATGCGATCTACGGCTATCGCTCCCAGACCGAATCGCTGTTCTCCGGCGACATTGGCTTTCGTCTCACCCTGTTCGTCAACTCGATCCCATGGATGCTCGTCGACGCGGGGCTTCTGATCGCACTCGGCGTCCTTGGCCTGATCGCCATGCGTCGCGAACGTTGCCTGTTTGTGCCACTCGTCTGGCTCGGCGCCTGCTCGCTTGGCTTCCTGATCGGCGGGCTCTATCACCCGCACTATTGGGTCCAGCTCTTGCCACCGTTCGCACTATTCGCTGGCATCGGCGCTGTCTGGTTGTGGGAGAACACCTCTCCCAAGCGCGGCCTAATCGTCGTTGCCGTCGCCGCAGGCATCCCACTGATTGCCGCCTTGCCCATCTATCTCGCGTCGAGTCCCGAACTGGCGAGTGCGCGCTCGACCAACGATCCGCGTGTGATCTCTGCCATCACCGTCGGCAACCAGGTTGCGCAGATGACGACGCCCGACCAGCGGATCCAGGTGCTGTGGGCCAACGCGGCGATCTACTGGTATGCCGACCGGACCCCAGCCACGCGCTTCCTCTGGTACCGCAACATCGAGCGCATCCCAGGCGCCAGCCAGCACGTCGTGGACGTAGTTACCGGCGCGACGCCGCCGACCGTTGTGGTCGGCTACCAGCCCGTCAACGCACTCGATCCGAGTGGCAAGATCCAGGCTGTGCTTGATGCGGTCTACACACAGACCCCAGTCGACGGGATCCCAGTCTGGCGTAAAAACCCCTAGACGTTAGTGCCCGAGAAACGGCCGGATAATCGCCATCCGACGAGCAGTGCGAGCAGCGCCGGCATCCTCGGCGCGATCCGACGAACCCATGATGCCGACGATGGCGCGGCTCGCAATCCACCGCAGCGGCTCGGGCTCCCACTTGCGAACCGGGTGGTTGACCCACGGCATCTTGGTCAGTTCGGTCTCGCGGCGTAGGATCAGATCGGCGAGCGTACGGCCCGAGATGCTCGTCGCTGCGACGCCGTGCCCGGAGTAGCCACCCGCAAAGGCGAGGCCAGTTGCAGGGTCGTGCGTGACACTCATCGACCAGTCGCGCGGCACGCCAAGCGCACCGCCCCAGTGGTGGGTAATCGCTGCGCCGCGCGTGGCGGGAAAGGCGGAGTAGAGCGTGTTCGTCAGCCGAGCCTTGACGCCGTCATGGCGCTCATAGGCCTCATCGACCGGCGACCCGAGACCATACGGAGCGCCACGCCCACCGATCGCGATGCGGTTATCGGTCGTCCGCTGCGCGTAGAAGAAGAGGTGGTGCGCGTCAGAGATCGTCTCGCAGCCATCCCAGCCGAGCTCGTCCCAGACAGCCTGCGGGAGCGGCTCGGTGGCGATCATCAGCGAGTAGAGCGGCAGGTAGGTGCGCGA
>JAEMTW010000099.1 GCA_016462095.1 Thermoleophilia bacterium | reverse complement strand
GGTCGAATGGGCATGCGACGATGAGACACGCAGCGTTGATGCCAGTGGAACGCCTGTCCTTCTCGAAAGTTCTCCGCAGAATTCGTCAACAAAAAGTGTGTCTGTGACACACGGCAAATGACGACCATGCTGCTCAATCGCACCAACCGGAAGCACACACAACGACTCCCCATTCGCGACGATTTCCGCGATCTGCGGCCACGTAAGATTTTCGAGAAGGACAGGCTCTTGCATCGGCTTAAAAGAACGTCAAGTAGCGCTTGAGTTCCCAATCGCTGACGTGATTGTGGTACTCCCACCACTCCTGCGACTTGAGATCAATAAACGACTGCCGCAAGTCTGGTCCGAGCGCACGCTCACACAGCTCGTCCTGCGCAAAGGCCTCAACGGCCTCCAGCAAGGTTCGCGGCAGCGTCTTGACACCAAGCCGTTCTCGCGTCGATGCAGGCTCCGTATACATGTTGAGATTGATCGGATCACCCGGATCCATCCCCTGCTCAATCCCATCGAGACCGGCATGCAGATACATCGCCGCCGTCACGTGCGGATTGCAGGTGGGGTCGACTGCCCGACTCTCAACACGCGGCGACGTCATCGGAATCCTGACCATGTGCGTACGATTGTTACGCCCGTACGAGATGAACACCGGAGCCCACGTAAAGCCCGTCATCGAACCCGTCGACAACAGACGCTTGTACGAATTGACCGTCGAACACGCCATCGCCGTCAAGGCAGGCGCGTGCGCAAGAATGCCAGCGATGAACTGATAGCCAAGGTTCGACAACTCGCAACCACGAGGATCATCCTCGGTAGCAAACAGGTTCTCACCCGACGTGATGTCCGCGAGCGACATGTTGAAGTGCGCACCGGTACCCGTTCGATTGGAATACGGCTTCGGCATCATCGTGATGTCAAAGCCGTGCTTACGTGCCAGCTCCTTCATCATCATGCGCCACATCACCTGCCGGTCGCACGAGGTCATGACGTCCGCATAGGCAAAGTCAATCTCGAATTGCCCGTTCGAATCCTCGTGGTCGAAAGACGCCACATCGAAGCCGAGCGTGTTCATGTGCGTGACAGCCTCGTCGAGGAACGCGTGCGAACCCATCGTGTCCACGATGTCGTACGCAGCCTTCTCCATCACATCGAGCGGGTCGTGAGGAACGATCTCAGTGTCGCTGACCTTGCGAACGAGATAGAACTCGGTCTCAATGCCGAGATTGAACGTAAAGCCCAGCTGCTCGGCTCGATCGATGGCACGCTGCAGCACATTACGGCTACACATCGGCCACGGCTCGCCACCGTAGTGGAGGGCGCCAAACGCCACCGCTACCTCGGGCCGGTGAGGCATGATCATGATGCGATCCAGGTCGGGCCACGGACCAATCTCGTCATCGGCAGGCGTCTGTCCAAGACCATCAATTGCAGCGCCCGTAAACAATTCTGATCCGCGCATCATGTCGACGAAGTGATCAATCGGGACCATCTTGCCTTTGCCAACACCATGCAGATCGGTGTAGGCCGAGAAGACGTACTTGACCCCGGCGGCGCGGAGCTCCTCGCGCTTCGCCGCGTACTCCGGCCGATCCGGACGCTTCACCGGTGGCGCGTAATTTAGTTCTTCTCCCACGAAATTCTCTCCCTCAGTCGAGACGTGCACGATACCGACCCCAGTGTGTAGATTCTCACGTCACGGGGTTTTGGTGTGGTAGCTAGTTTGGCAGGTGACGGCAGCGTTTGCTGGGTTTCTATTGAACCTTTAACCGCAGCCCGAGCACGAACTCGCCACGTGCCTTGAACTGCTGATCGAGTGACGCAGAGAGCAGGCGTACTTGGAGTCGAGGATGAAGGTGGGGACGGAACGTAGCGCGGAGGATCAATAGGGCTCGCACCTTGGACTGGTCACCTCCGGGACGAGCAAGAGCGCGGTACGAGAAAGCCTTTGCATTCTTGACTGCGACTGCGTGACTAACGGTCCGGAACCAGCAAGAGCGCGATATGACTGCTCAGAGTAGTTGTCACGCAAAACTGCAGTAGCCCCCGGCTTCGCACCGTCAAAAAGGCAGGGGACGTCACGCACGTAACGTCACCGAACAAGGAAGCAGTAGACCGATGAAAATCGACACAATCGTGGCCGGCGGATCGGGAGTCGTATACGCGGGAGCGGCGGCGTTTGCCGCCTTCGGAACGAACTTTCTGCCACCGTTTGCTGCCATCGTCGGCGTCAAGGATGGTCTGATTGCGCTCCTCTGCTTCGTCTGGATGGTGGCCGAGTACCGAGGGGGCGCCGTGCGCGCACGCGGTCTCGCACTCGCAGTCGCACTGGTCTTCCTCGTCGACGCGGTGCTTGGCTTGGTTGGAGGTGCGGGGCCGTGGCGTGCAGACATCGCAGTCAATCCGTCCCTCACCGGTGGCCTGATCTCTGGTGTGGCTTTCATTCTGCTCAGCCTAGCGCTGCTCAAGTTCGTACTGCGACCAGACGACAAGTAGCAGCACGACTCCACCGGTGGGTGGCTCCTAACGCCATACCCACACCACGCGCGAAGTACAGGCTGAGGGCATCGTGATCGTCGAGGCCCTCGAGCAAGCAACGCCTGAACTGTGGAGTAGATTTCACCCCACACAGACGGCAACGACCATGCCAAGCGATCCGCAAAGAGAGTCGGTATTTTGATGGCGCGTAATCTGACAGACACCACAATCGTGATCATCGGAGCAACCGGAGTCTTGGGCTCCTGTCTTGCTCAACAACTCGCAGACGCTGGCGTACACGTGGCGGCAGTAGTACGAGACAGTGGCTCGCTCGACCCAGCGGTCGTCTCCACGCACGCAGTCGCCGACCTCACCGACCACGTAGCATTGCGCAGCGCCTTTGCCAGCCTTGGACCGATCGACGGAGTCATCAACGCCGCCGGAGCCGTCGCCTTTGGCCCCCTCGCCGAGCTCGACGACAAGACCCTGACAGACCTCTTTGCCATCAACGCGATTGGACCAATGGTGGCGCTCCGCGAAAGCGCACCACACATCAAAGAAGGCGGATTCTTCGTCAACATCTCTGGAGTAGTCGCCCTCCAACCAATGGCTGGCCTCGCCGCCTACAGTGCATCCAAAGCAGCCGCCTGGAGCGCGATGACCAGCGTCGCAAGAGAACTCCGACGCCAAAAGATCGACGTTATTGACGCACGTCCCCCACACACCGAAACGGGCCTCGCAACACGCCCCCTCAGTGGCACCGCACCGAAACTACCCGAAGGACTCGACCCCAACGTCGTCGCAGCACGGATCATCGCTGCGATCGTTGACGGAGAGCGGGACCTGCCTGTGGAGGCGTTTCAGGGCTGAGGCTGGAGGCCGGGCAGAATTGGGTGTCGAAGCGTGCCGATTAGTCGCTGATCATCAAACGGTTCCAGGACAAGGAGAGACCCTCGCGTTGGCTGGGGTGAGCGTGCCGGAACACCGACGCGCATACCCGCGCTCGGAGGGGGACTGGAAAACGCTGCGAGTGGTCTCGCCGTGGCAAGACCACCCACGAGTCGCGCTAGAACAGCGGATCTCCAATGGGGGAAACGTGTGCATCAGACCATACTCGTCACGACTCACCGCAAATTCCGGACTCGATAGCATCGCTTTGAGTTTCTCAACGTTGGCGTCATTCGCAACCACAAGGCCCGTGTGGTCCTCGACGCGAGCCACCGTGATCCGAGATTCGTCCCACACTCCAGCGGCGGCGCGTCGTGGCGCGTCTCCGTCAAATAGTGCTCGCCATTCGTCGTAGCCTCTTTCCACCGTTACGGTCATAAGAATCTTCATCAATCGCCTACGTTTTTTAGGTCGCAACGTGCTCCGAATCAAGCAGTGCAAGCTCCACGAACCTACGACACGGCGCATAACAACGCCATGCCGTCCAACCAACCTGACACCAAACGTGCAGCAGACCCCCCTGCTGAATAAACATACGAGTTCGAACTCGACTACGACATGTAAGCGTTGATGCGGACCTGAAACGACCCCTGACCTATGGAGCCGCAGAATCGGAGGCCATGCTCGGAATGGCCCAGATTCCGCGGGAATTCCGCAGGAGATTCGCTATCGATCTTTCGAGACGGAACTCCACGGCCTCCGGAAGCTGCCCTCCGTCGCACCACTCGTGCTATCGAACCAGCAGCCCACTGGCCCTTCAGTCGGAGGATAGTGTCAAATCGCCATTCACGACTTGAAAAGTATCTTCCTGTGATATACATTTCAAGTATGAAGTCCACAGAATCCCTTCGCGTACTCGCGGAGCTGACGTCGTACCAGTGGGGAATGGTGACGTCGGCTCAAGCCAGGATGCGTGGAGTCACGCGCCTAGACCTCTCGCGACTCGCCGACAGCGGGCATCTGGTCCGGCTCGCGCATGGTGTCTACATGGACGCCGGAACCCCAGGCGACGAGTTCGACGACCTTCGCGCCGCTTGGCTGAACACCGATCCCAAACGGCTAGGTGAGGTGCGCATCAACGACCGGGCCTACGGTGTGGTCATCGCTGGCGAGTCCGCCACTCGACTCCATCACATCGGTGACTTCCGCGCTGACCAGCACGACTTCGTCTCTCCCGCGCGGCGCCAGAGCCAGCGCCGTGAGCTCCGCTACCGGCAGCGCGCTCTAGACCTACGCGACGTCACCCTCGTCAACGGACTGCCGGTCATGACGATCGAGCGCACCATCGTTGACCTGGTCGAAGACCTCAAGGATCTGAGCCTCGTTGCCGACGCCCTGCGTGACGCTTCTGGCGGACGCATCCTCGACCTCGATCGACTTCGAGAGCTGCTCGCGCCGCTCGCAGCGCGGAATGGGTTCCGCAGGAGCGATGGCCGTGCTCTGCTGGATCGCCTAATGGAAATCGCTGGCATCGACCTCGAGTCGCTCGCTGATCGAATCGCAGCCGACCCATCCCTGGGCTCCCGCGTGGCTGCCGGTTTTGTCGGACGCCTGGACAAGACTGACATCGACCAACTGCTCGTCACGCCCGAGATGGGGAAGGCTCTGCACTCGATTCAGGAGACCTTCGCGACGACCCTTCAAGCTGCCTTCACACCGCAACTCGCGTCGACGTTCGCCGCTGACGCCGGGCTAGCGAAGAACTCCGTGATCGAAGAGGTAGCCCGTAAGGTGTCAGAGCAGCTCGTCAGCAGCGAGGTGATGAAGGAGTTCAGCCGGAGCTGGACGAAGTCGCTGGCCGACAGTCTCACCATCTCGCCAGAGACCCTGACGCTTGCCAGATCGGCACAACGGGCGGCATCCAATGGCTGACGTCGAGCCGTACACCACCCCCGCTGGCGTCGAGGCTGCGATCAAGGACGCTGCCAAGAAGTCAGCGACCACCGATCCCTCGCTGAACACCAACCAACGTATTCGTGGGGAGTACTTCGACCGTTTTCTCAGCAGGGTCTTCTCCGAAGGTGACGAGTCGGAGTGGCTGCTGAAAGGCGGCACCGGCCTTTTAGCGCGAGTGCCGTCGGCGCGCGCGACGCTCGACATCGACCTCTACCGGGATGGCTTCACGCTCGACGAGGCACTCGCCGATCTGCGCCGGCTCGCAAGCACCGACCTCGGCGACCACTTCCGGTTCGAATATGCCGGCCACGAAAAGTCGATCAGCGGCGAACAGCAGCCTTACACCGATGGCTACGCCGTCACCTTTAAGGTCTTTATCGGCGGTCGGGGGAAGGACACGATCAGAGTGGATCTTGCTGTCGGTGCAGGACCCACTGATTCGGTGACGACCGCGAACCCAGCAAATGCGCTGGATCTACCAAGGCTGGTCCGCCATCAGTATCGCCTCTTCCCAGTTGCCGACCAGATCGCCGAGAAGGTCTGCGCGACCATGCAGACCTACCACGACCGGCCATCAAGCCGCGAGAAGGACCTCGTGGATCTGGTCCTGCTCGCCGTCACCCAAGACGTCGACGGCGCCGCTCTCGGACTGGCGATCTCCACCGGGGTCCATCGACGCCTGATGGAACCGTTTGACCACTTCGTCGTCCCGAACGACTGGGGACCCCGATATTCGAAGCTAGCCAAGCCGGTGCCCTACTGCGCCGACTTCCGCACCATTGACCTCGCTCGTGAATTCGTTGCCCAGTTCATCGACCCGGTGCTGAAAGGGACGGCGACAGGGCACGTCTGGTCGTCGCGCGATCGCGAATGGAAGTAGTTGTCTTGCACAAACTTGCTTTCACATAGTGGCGCCAACGAGGTAGCAACACCACGCCGTTAGAGCCAGACACCACAATCGTGATCATCGGAGCAACCGGAGTCTTGGGCTCCTGTCTTGCTCAACAACTCGCAGACGCTGGCGTACACGTGGCGGCAGTAGTACGAGACAGTGGCTCGCTCGACCCAGCGGTCGTCTCCACGCACGCAGTCGCCGACCTCACCGACCACGTAGCATTGCGCAGCGCCTTTGCCAGCCTTGGACCGATCGACGGAGTCATCAACGCCGCCGGAGCCGTCGCCTTTGGCCCCCTCGCCGAGCTCGACGACAAGACCCTGACAGACCTCTTTGCCATCAACGCGATTGGACCAATGGTGGCGCTCCGCGAAAGCGCACCACACATCAAAGAAGGCGGATTCTTCGTCAACATCTCTGGAGTAGTCGCCCTCCAACCAATGGCTGGCCTCGCCGCCTACAGTGCATCCAAAGCAGCCGCCTGGAGCGCGATGACCAGCGTCGCAAGAGAACTCCGACGCCAAAAGATCGACGTTATTGACGCACGTCCCCCACACACCGAAACGGGCCTCGCAACACGCCCCCTCAGTGGCACCGCACCGAAACTACCCGAAGGACTCGACCCCAACGTCGTCGCAGCCAGGATCATCGC
>JAEMTW010000281.1 GCA_016462095.1 Thermoleophilia bacterium | reverse complement strand
TTGCCGACGAGCACAAGTGGCGGCATCGCGCCCCTCGTGTCACGCACGCGGGCGTAGGCCTCGAGCAGGCGCAGGAGATTCTTACGCGGCTGCAGCGCGCCGATAAACAGCACGTAGCCTGGCTCCAAGCCGTACGCAGCACGCACGCGATCGGCTGCCGTCGGATCGGGACCGTACGCCGCCGAGACGCCGTTAGGAATCGCAATCACGTGCGCCGGGTCGAGTGCCGGAAGCGACTTGAGCACATCGAGACGGGCGTGCTCAGACACCGTCACCACGCGGGCAGCGCGCCGCAGCGACCACGGCACGATGCGCCCGAAGGCCAGCGCATCCGCCTTCGGCATCAGCTCGGCGGCGAAGTGATACGACGAGTCGTGAACTGTGACGATTCCCGGACACGGGAGACTCGGTGGCAAGACGTAGTTGCCGTGGTAAAGCGCGGGTCGATCGGCTCGAAGGCGCGCTGGCAGGCTGACGGCAACCCGGCGATAGTTGGAATCGACAGCGACGGCGACTGGATATACGACACCTGATGCCGTCATCGCCGCTGGCACTTTGGCGACATCCCGAACGTAGGCGAGCACCTGAAAATCGAGGTCGGACCGCGCAGCAAGCGCCGTCAGCAACCCCGTCGCGACAGTCTCGTCACCCGTGCGCTGGCGGCCGATGACATCGGCATCAAAGGCGATGATTGGCGGCATCGGTCAGCCGACGCGGCCGCCGCGCACGGGACGCTCGCGCGCCTCGTCCGGGAAGACCGCCTGATCCCCGAGCGAGAGCCGCGAGAACTGCAAGAACGACGTGACGAGTCGCCCCGGCGGCCGCGACGCGCTGCGGACCGCGTAGAACAGGCGTCCCGGCTCGAGCCCCTTGACCGTCGCAGTGGCCAGCCGCTTCTCTTCGAGCTCGCGCTCGACGGCCAGCCGCGAAAGGAACGTGACGCCAAGTCCCGCCTCGACGGCAGACTTCGCCGACTCTTGCAGACCCAACTCGGCAACGATATTGAGATCGCGTACCCGCACGCCAGCCGCGCGAAGCTCGCGCTCGACGACGGTGCGGACGCCCGCGCCCTCCTGCTGGACGACCAATTGGACATCGAGCAGGTCGCGCATCTCGATCTCTTGACCGGCAAACGGATGATCCGTCGGCACGACCAACACGACCTCGTCGCGCAAGAATGGCTCAAACACCAGCGACCGATGCGGACGCTCAGCACCAACGATGCCGAACTCGAGCTGGCGATCAAGGATACGATCGACAATCGTCTCGGTGTCGTCAACGCGCAACGAGACAATCACGTCGGGGTTCTCCTTATGAAACGCACCGAGCAGTGCCGGCAAGATCCGCTCGCCCGGTCCCGTCGATGCGCCAACCACCAAGTGCCCCGTCAACTCGTCGCCCTCATCTTCCAGGCTCCGAAAGAGATCACGCTCGGCCCCGAGAATGCGCTGGGCGTGTCGATAGGCGACATTGCCGGCCTCCGTCGGCTCGACCACGCGACCCGAGCGATCGATCAGCTGACACCCAAGGCGTTTTTCAAGCGAACGAATTGCCAAGGACACGGCGGGCTGGGTGACGCCGAGCTGCTCAGCGGCCTGCGAGAAGCTCGAACGATCGACGACGGCAACGAGGGCTGCGAGCTGCTTCGTATCCATGCCTACCGCTCGATCCTCGGCCCGGCAGCACCCTCGCGCAACGGCGACTGGGCCGCATCAAAATAGAGTCGCAAGGCCTCTTCGTCTGCGCCTCGATCCAAGGCCAGCTCGATCGCATCGAGACGCTGGCTCAGCCAGGCCGCATCGATGCGACCACGGCGTGCGCGCATCAGCTTGTCGTGGTGCGTGCGCTCGACGGACTCGTCGTCCGAGAAGAGGCGCTCGTGCAACTGCTCACCCGGACGGCGGCCGATCACGACCACCTCGATG
>JAEMTW010000098.1 GCA_016462095.1 Thermoleophilia bacterium | reverse complement strand
CGACTTGGCTATACCGCCGAACTTGGCTACGAGTTGTGGGTAGACGAGTCGCGGGCGCTCGAATTGTGGGATGCGTTGATGATTGCTGGTGAGGCTCACGGGATGGCGGTGATCGGCATGGTTGCGCTCGATCTTTTTCGCATCGAAGGCGGATTTATCATCGGCGGCGTCGAATACGATCCAACGATCTCGCCCTACGAGTGTGGCCTTGGCTGGTCGGTCAACCTCGACAAGGCAGAATTTCAAGGTCGCGCCGGCTGCCTGCGCGATCGCGATGAGACACGACTACGGCTGACCAGCGTCACTCTCGATGATGGTGGCGACGACGCGAGTGGCGCACCGATTTTCGTGGATGGCACAGAGATTGGCTTTATCACCCAGGCGGTTCGGTCGCCGTATCTTGGGGGACGCACGCTCGGCCTTGCCAAGCTGGATGTCGATCACATCGTCGTTGGACAGGCGATCACTGCGCGCGTTGATGGGGTCGATGTCAGCGGCGAAATCGTGCAGCATCCGACCTACGAGAAAGAGCGACGAAAAGCCAAACTCGGCTGAGCCGCGCGCGATTCGTTCGAGGTACGGCTAGAAGCCGAGTGCGAACTTGGCGTCTTCGCTCATGCGCTCGGGCGTCCACGGCGGCGACCAGACCAGTTCGGCCTCGACCTCGTTGACACCAGGCACCTCGCGAATTGCGCGATCGATCTCGGAGGCGATGTGTGGTCCGGCTGGGCACCCCATCGACGTCAGTGAGTAGGTCGCGTGGACATTCTTGTTCTCGTCGATCTCGACCTCATAGACGAGACCAATGTCGACAATCCCCATCATGAGCTCGGGGTCCTCAACCTGGTTGAGTGCGTCGAGCACAATTTGCTTCGTGACTTCGCTCATGACTACATCCTTCGCGTTAACTCATACGGTAGCCGACGCGGCCGTCAAGAGCCGAGCCGGTCGGGCAATTGTCGAGCGGGCCAAATATCGAGGAAGGCGGCGCGCTCGTCGCCGGTCGCCGACGCGAGCTTGATTGCAGCGAGCGCCGCACGGTCGGAGCCAGCCATGTCGGCGGCCCGTTGCTCTGCCCACGCCAGTTGTGCGTCGGCCGCGACAATCGCATTGACTAAGCCTGCAGCGAGTGCTTCGTCTGCACCAACCCGAGCACACGTCGCAAGGTATTCGAGCGTCTTCGGGCGCCCCACCAGCAATTCGAGGCGCACGAGGCCACCAAAGCCGGGCATCAGGCCAAAGCCGGCGTGGACGAACCGCAGTTCGGCCTCAGGCGCAACAATCCGCCAGTCGGCAGCGAGCGCCAGCTCGGCGCCACCACCCACGGCGTGTCCGGGAAGACCGGCGAGCACGAGCAGGGGAAGTTCCTCGAGCAGGTCACAGAGCTCGGTGCCACGATCGGTCAGGGTCTCCCCCGTCTCGTCGAGCTCTTCCCACTCGCGAATCGCGGCGCCGGAGCAGAACACCCCATCGGCCCCCGTCAGCATCAGCAGTCGCACCGACTCTGTCGCGGCGGCCTCGAGCGCAAAACGCGTAATCAATGCAGCCGCGTCTGGACCCAACGCATTGCGCGTCGACGCGTCGTCGATGGTGATGACGGCAAGTGCGTCGCGGATCTCAAAACGGACGAGGTCTGTCATGGCGTCAGCGTACCGGGAAGCCTCGACCTAGCGAACAGGAGGCAGCTCGGCGTCCAACTGCCGAATCGCCTCGGCAGCACGCGCACGATAGTCCGCGACCAGTTCGGCGTAGTCCTCGTCGCCAATGTGGTGCGTGGCGTGGTCGATCTCGAGTTCCTTGAGGGCGGCGAGTGCGAGGTCGCGCTCTTCGCGCAACGCGAGCCGACGGCGCTGACCTTCGGTAAACGGATCGAGTTGGTCCGCAGCCGAGGCGGGACGCACGAGTGGCCAGGCCACACCGATGACAACAGCGAGTGCGATCAGACCAAGGACGAGAGCGGCAATCATCACGACTCTCCTGGCAGTGGCTCTTCGGCGTAGCGACGCAGGATTCGCCGCGCCTCGCGTTGATCGGGCCAGACGCAGAGGAGCACGCCGCCCACGAAGAAGAAGCCGGCGATCCAGAGCAGGGCGACCACTGGCTTGTAGAAGGCTTTGATCTGGACCGCGCCATCGCCACGAATGCCGTCGAGAATGATGAAGAGGTCGCCGCCTGTCAGCGTCGTGCGAATTGCCACCTCGTTGGACGTCGTCTGCTCGCGCAGATAGGAGCGCTTGGCGGGCTTGAGCGTGCCGAGATTACTGCCATCGCTCGTCACGTTGAGGACCGCTGCGCGCGCAACAAAGTTTGGTCCACGCGTCCTCTCGACGCCCTCGAACGTCAGGACATTGCTGCCGACCTTGAGCGACTCGCCCGGCTTGAGCAGACCGCTGGTCTGCGTCTCATACGCGCTCGAGCCGACCGCGCCGATCACAAACAGAATCACGCCGAGATGCACGATGTAGCCGCCATACCGCCGCCGATTGCGACCAATCAAGCGCGACAGGGCAACCAGCCAATTCTCGCCATGGATACTGCGACGCGCTGCCGCACCACGGACAAACTCGCTGAGGATCGTGACGGTCACAAACGCGCAGACGCTCAAGGCCGCCACCCCTGGCCATGAGGAACCCAGACCAAATCCGATCATCACGCCACCGGCCACGAGCCCCGCTACGAGCGGATAGAGGAACGACCGTCGCAGCTGTAGGAGCGATGCGCGACGCCACGCAATCAGCGGTCCAATACCCATCAGCAGCAGGAGTGGAAGACCAAAAACAATCACGAAGAACTCGTAGAACGGTGTCGACACGGTCTCTCGCACCGAGCCAAAGCCCTCAGTTAGCAGCGGGAAGATGACACCCCACAGCACGGCGAAAGCGATCCCGACGAGCAGGAGGTTGTTAAACAGGAACGTGGCCTCTCGACTGACGAGCGACTCGATGCGCTGATCGGCCTTCAGGAGTGGCAACCGCCAGAGGATCAAGACGAAGGCTCCCCCGAGGATCGCAGCGAGCGCGAAGACGAAGTACCAACCGATGTTCGTCGAGACGAAGGCGTGGATCGACGAGAGGATGCCGCTGCGCGTCAGGAACGTCCCGAAGATCGACAGTGCGAAGGCGCCGGAGATCAGGCAAATGTTCCAAACCTTGAGCATGCCCTTGCGTTCCTGCACCATCACCGAGTGCAAGAAGGCGGTCGCCACAAGCCATGGCATCAGTGCCGCGTTCTCAACCGGATCCCAGGCCCAGAAGCCGCCCCACCCAACCTCGGTGTACGCCCAGTGCGAGCCGAGCAGCATGCCGATGCCAAGAAAGCCCCAGGCGGCGAGCGTCCAACGCCGCGAGGCGACGAGCCAGCGCGCGTCGGTGCGGCCGGCGATCATCGCGGCCATCGCGAGCGCAAACGGAATTGCGAGCCCCACGTAGCCGAGATACAGCGCGGGCGGATGGATCGCCATGTACGGGTTCTGCAGCGACGGGTTGAGCCCCACTCCGTCGGCTGGCGCTAGTTGTGTGACGAACGGACTTGCCGGCACGACCAGCAACACGAGGAAGAACGCACCAATCAGCGCGAGAATCATGATCAGCCATGGCTGCAACTCGCCAAGCGCACGACGAGTGGCGCGGAGCGCGAGCAGACTGAAGCCCGAGAGGATCGTCACCCACAAGAGCAGCGAGCCCGCCTGAGACCCCCACCAGGCCGTAAACATGTAGCCCACCGGGAGCGAGCGCGAGGTCGTGTCGGCGACGACGGTGAACGAGAAGTCGTGCGTAAAGATCGCGTACAGGAAGATCGCATCGGCAATCACCACGAGCGCGAAGATCGCCCACAGCGCATTACGCGCACTGGTCAGAAAGCGACGATCGCGCCCCAAGCCCGCGAACAATCCGCCACCCGCTGCATAGACCGCCAGCAGCAGCGCGAGAATCAGTGCGCCTTGCCCGATCAGTGCCACGTCGCGTACCCCTGACGAATCAGGACAAGTCCGACGACGTCGATGGCGTCGCCTTGTCCTGATACTTCGACGGACACTTGGTCACGAGCGTGTCAGGGACGGCGGTAAAGACGCCATTCTCATAGGTGCCATCGATCACGATCGCGCGCCCCACGCGGTACGCGTCTGGGACAGCGCCGCGGTACTCAACGGGCATGGTCGCGGAGTGCACGTTGTCTTGCAGGGTGAAGCGCATGCCACGTGGATCAGCCGCATCGCCGGTTGTCTCGGTGACCTTGCCTTCGAGGCGAACCTTCTGCCCCTCGTACCCCGTCGACGCTTGGGCAACGCCGAGCACCGGCATTGAGGAATCGGCAAACGCCGTGTAGACAGCGAAGGTCCCGAGCAGCGACGCGATCGCCAGCGCAATCACGAGCCGGACGTGTCGAATGCCGGGCTTCGGTCCGTCGGGAGTTGCGGGCGTAACATCGCTCATGCGTTACTGATTCTATCGGAGGCCTGACGGTTTTGGCCCACCCTCGAGCTACGAGTTCTGCCTAGAGGACTGTGCGACGATTTGCGGTCAGGGTAGGCGCGGCGGTGACTGTGGGGAGGACATGACAACCGCGCGGATGTGGTGTCCTCCCCACCCGAGCGATACGTAATCCCGCAGGCTCGTCGTGCGGACAGCTACGCAGCCTCGGGCTTTGCCCCATCGATGCGCAGCAACTCGTCACGCATCTCGGCCCGGTCGATGTACGACATCGCGTCCGCATACCCCTGGCTGTAGGCGGTCCGTAAATACCAGCCGATAATCTCTGGATCCCACTGCTCGCGGGGCACTTCGAAGAGCTCCGCCCAGAGTCCGGCCAGCCGAAGGTCGAGCAGACGCGCGAGATCCTGATGTCGTTCCACCTGTGAGGCACGCTACTCGCGCCGCCGGACAGCGATCGTGAACGGCATACTTGTGGGCATGACAGTCGCCTTCACCGTCGACGCTCCACGCCCATTCGAGGCGAATCCGGGCATCATCGCCTTCCACGCCCGACGCCCTGTCGACACCATCGAGGTGCGGATTGACGGCAAGCGCTACCGCGTCATCACGCTCGACAAGCCGACGAGGCGCGCAACGATCGGCCCGATCGGCTTGCCATCGAAGAACCTCAACCTGACGGTGGTTGGCTGGTCGATGGGCAAAGCCGTTGGTCGACAGACGACCACGAACGTTCTTGGCCTCCCGCGGATCGCTTTTACTGGGACCCCAACCACGACCACAGCTCCCCTCGCACAACGCCAACTCGCGCGGCTGGACCGCCCTGCCGGCTCGGCTGCCGCTTGGACAGTCAATCTAGCGAGTGGACGAGGCGCGTCTTGGAATGCGGGCGCGGGCTTCATGGGGGCCAGCACACTCAAACTCCCAATCTTGTTGACGTACCTGATCGGCCTTCGCCGCGACCCCGTTGGTGCGCCCGAATGGGGCACGTTGCAGTCGATGATCCGAGACTCGTCGAATGACGCTGCGAATGCAATGCTGACGGCGATCGGCGGCGACACCACGACGGGTGGCGCACGTGCAACTGCGACGGCCCGCAAACTCGGCGCGTTCCGACTCGACGTCGCGTCTGGCTATCTGGCCGGGCAGGATCGGCGCGGGCAACAACCACCCGTACGCGTCAACGACCAGCCAGAGCTCAAGTGCTGCAAAGTCGTAACCGCTCACGACCTTGGCGTGTTGATGCAGGCTCTCGTGCTGGCTGCCGGCGGCAAAGGCCGTGCCCACAAACTTGGCCTGTCGCCACGCGGTGCTCGCGTCGCACTATGGCTCTTGGCCCACACCAACTATCCAGGCCTGTTTGATCCGTGGACCCGTTTCGTGACATCCCACAAAATCGGGTTCATCGAGAGTGTCTGGCACGACGTCGCGGCCGTGTTCGATCCGCGTGGCACGCTGATCACTGTTGCGCTGACACAAAATGCCGGCGGTGCGAGCGAGAGCGCTGCTGCCGACTACGGCAAGGGCGTCCTGCGGATCGCGTCGACTTCGCTCGACGCGCCACCGGCCGAACCCGAGCGCCCGTTACCCTTTCATACATGAGCACAGCTGTAGACAGGGGGACATGACAAACCCCGGTTTGTCATGTCCCCCGTGCTAGTTACTCAGCAACAACCGTCGTCTCGGCGTTCTCGCCGCCACCGCTTCCGCCACGGCCGCGACCACCGCGACGGCGACGACGCTTCTTCGGCGCATCACCATCGACAGTGGGCTCGGACGAGCCCTGCTGCGAGTTCTCGCTCTCGACCACGAGCACATCGACCTCGCCCGACTCTTCGGCTGCCTCGATCTCTTCGGCAATCGCGATCTGCTCGGGCGTCAATGGCTGCACAGGTTCGTCGATGCCCCAGCGCTGAATCTTGCGCTTGAGGAGCCGTTCGACGGCGTCGAGCTTCGGCTTCTCTTTGTTCGCAACGAACGAGATTGCGAAACCCTCACGACCAACACGACCGGTACGACCGATGCGGTGGACGTACACCTCTGGCTCGTCGGGCAGGTCGTAGTTGATGACGTGCGTGACGTGGCTGACATCGAGGCCGCGCGAGGCGACGTCGGTTGCGACGAGAATTGGGATGCGCTTGCCGCGGAACGCGATCATCACGGAGTCGCGGGCACCCTGACCCATGTCGCCATGCAAGGCACGTACCTTGTGGCCACGACGCTTGAGGTCGTCGGCCAGCTTCTGCGTACCGATCTTCGTGCGCGCGAAGATGATCATCGTTGGCGGCTTCATCTCTTGGATGAAGCGCTCCAGCAACTCGAGCTTGTCGCGACCCTCAGCGAAGGCAACGCGCTGCTCGACCGTGTCGACCGTGATCTCCTTCGAGGCGACCTTGACGAACTCGGGCGTGGGCAGCTCTTCCTCGGCCAGCTGCTTGATCGGGTCGGGCATCGTGGCGCGAAACTGCGCCGTCTGCTTGCCC
>JAEMTW010000280.1 GCA_016462095.1 Thermoleophilia bacterium | reverse complement strand
TCGAATCTTTGGACCGGGCAGGTCGGCGAGGATGCCGATTTCCAGCTTGAGTGACTTGGCCACGGCCTTGGCGCGCGCAGCGTTGGGAATGCCGATGCCGGGGGCAATGTCGAGCGGCGGAATGATCAACTCCGTATGTTGATAATCGCCGTTGCCGACGCCCATGTAGTCGATGTCGCACTCCGTCTCGAGATACTGGACGAGGCGCTCAAAGTTTGGCGCTCGGATGCTGACCGTGACACCGAGGATCGGGTCGGGCCCGATCGCCTCGCGTACGGCGTGCAGGAGCTCGACAGCAAAGCGCGTCCGATTCTCGAACGACCCGCCGTACTCGTCCGTGCGCAGGTTGCGATTGTCATAGAAGAACGCGTCGATCAGCGTGTCGTACGAGAACATGCACTCGATCCCGTCTGTCCCCGACAGCATCACGGTCCGTGCCGCATCGGCGAAACGCTCGATGATCAGGCTAATCTCGGCGGCCGTCATCGCATGGATCCGACCGACGCCAAGGTAGCCCGGAGCATCGGATGGCCCCCACTGCTCGCCGCCACTCGCCAACGGGTCGGCGTTCGGACCCATGTGGTACAGCTGGTTGATCAGCGTGCCACCGTGGACGTGGACGGCGTCGACGACGCGCGTGAGTCCCTCCACAAAGCCCGGCTTCGTATGGTCGTAGTTCTGCGGCGTGACACGACCCGTCGGGTGTGGCGGGATCGGCTCCATCACCAAGAAGCCGGTACCACCAGCCGCGCGGGCTGCGTAGTAGTTTCGCACCCGATCGCCGTGGATGCCGTTGTCCGAATAGGACTGCGTGTGGGCAGTAAACGTGACGCGATTCTTGACGTGCTTGCCGCGAATCTCGAGGGGGGAGAGCAGGTGCTCCATGAGGGGATCCTAGTGGGTTCCCACAGTGATCACCATCTGCCGCCCCCGGCGGAGACGTCAGAAGCGCTGCTGGTCACGCATGCGCAGCATTGCCGCGATGACCTCGGGTGGCACGCCCAGAGCCTGCGCCTCAGCGATCGGGTCGGGGCGACGCTCGAGCGCAGCCAAGGCCTCGGGAGGCAGTTCGCCACACGTCACCTGCGCCGCAATCGCAAAACGCTCCGCCACCTCACGGGCGGCAGCGACGGAGATCGTCACGAACGTCTCGGTCGACTTGCCGAGTCGCTCAAAGCCGCCGTGAGCATCGATGATCTCGGGCGCCTCATTGGCCCACTCGGCGACGATCTCGGCATCGACCTCGAGGTGGAATTGGAGACCCCATGCGCGATTCTGGATTCGAAAAGCCTGCTGGCCCGCATCGTTGGCGGCGAGCAGCACGGCACCGGGCGGCGCCTCAAAGCCGTAGGAGTGCCACTGAAAGCCAAAGAACGGCCGAGGCATTGCCGCCAGCAGCAGGTCGTCGACCGCCTCGCGCCGAATGCCCACGTCGCGCCACGCAGCGACCTCTGGCTTGACGGCCTTGCCGACGACGCCACCAGCAGCACGAGCCAACAGCTGGCCGCCGAGGCAGATGCCGAGGATCGGCGTGCCGATGTCGAGCGCCTCCTCGATCAGATCGAGCTCGCCTGCCAGCCACGGATGAAAGTCTTCTGTCGGGTTGGCATTGCCGCCCATAATGAAGACGGCGTCGATGCCCTCAAGTTCGGGGCGTTCGTTGTCGTGGACGGGATGCCACATCACGATCTCGCCGGCGGCCGCGATTGCGTCGCGCATCACGCCGGGGCCCGTGTTGTCGTCGTGTTGAATGATCAGCGTGCGCATAGAGGTCTGTTCGCGATCGTGTTAGGCGTGGCCGTGCGCGCGGGCGAGCTCGACGAAGCGTGCTGCGAGGGCGCGGGCGGCCTCCGCATTGGCCTCAACGCGTGCCGTGGTTTCGGCGTGCAGAGCCGCCTGATCGATGTCGTGTCGGACGAGGTCCGGCTTGCC
>JAEMTW010000097.1 GCA_016462095.1 Thermoleophilia bacterium | reverse complement strand
ATGCTGAGCATCTCGCCACAGCCGTGTCACGGCTGACCCAGGCTGGTGGCACGCTCGCTGGCCTCGTCTGCTGCGCAGGCTCGGGAAAGTCGGGCACCGCTCTGACTCAGACGCTGGAGGGTTGGGAGGGCGTCGTGCGCACCAACCTGACTGCGCCGTTTTTGGCCGCGCAGGCGTGCCTTCCCGAACTGATTGCCAACGGTGGTTCGATCGTGATTGTCTCGAGCCTTGCGGGCCTCCGAGCGGGTCCCGCCTCGATCGCCTATTCGTCTGCCAAGGCCGGCGCGATCCAACTGGCACGGTGTCTGGCGGTCGATCACGGTCCGCATGGAGTGCGTTCCAACGTCGTCTGTCCCGGTTGGGTGCGAACGCCGATGGCTGACGATGCGCTGAGCGAGCTCGCGGCGGACCATGGTGGCCTCGACGGTGCCTACGCGAAAGCCACGAGCCTGGCCCCCGACCGCCGTCCGGCCACCGGCGATGAAGTTGCCGAGACGATTGCCTGGTTACTCTCGAAGAAGGCAAGCGGTATCAACGGCGCCACCATCACGGTTGATGGCGGCGCGCATGTTGTTGACGCCGAGAGCGTCGTCTTCTTGCCCCCAACGCCCTAAGCGCGGCGACGAAGACTCAGCACGGCGCCGACGAGCGCCAGCGCGAGCCCGATTGCAATCAGCGCGCCACTGACAGCCGACCAGCCGGTGAAGACCTGCTCCACTACCGTCGGCGCAAGCGTCGACGCCGATCCGCCCTGTGCACCGCGGTTGATAAACAGGCCCGATGAGGTTGTGGCGATCGGGCGCACGAAAAACGCCGCCGCCGCCAATGCAATTCCAAGCACCAGCAAAGCCAGGCCGCGGCGTCTCGACAGCATCACAGCGAGGAGTCCAGCCACGACTGCGGCGATGGCAAGCCCCGTGGGCAGCATGCGTTGCCGGTCGAGCTGTTTGAGCGTGTACTGCATTTGTGGCGTGACGGAGACCCACGGCACGGTGACGAGAACATCGCCCGACTGGCTGTCGAGGAGACGCGAGATCAGCGGTGGCGTATCGCTTGCGGCCGCCATCGCTCGCACATCGATCTGTACCTCCTGGGCGCTGTCGCCGTTGAGGATGCCCTGCTGAAGACCAATCGCGACAGGTCCCAGCACCTGTGCAGCAGCGTCGCTCTGAAAGACCGAAACGGCCCAGTCGCCCGCGGTGGTGGCGACCAGGTTCGAAAGGATCGCCGGCTGTGCTGCGGCCCGATTGGCGACGTTGTTCTCCACGGAGGAACGCACCAGAGCGAGACCGGCGGGCGACTGCATGGTGTGCACGACGACGTCAGAGAAGCCACTCAGATCCAGCACGTTGCGCGTCAGCATCGCTCCAGCGCCTGCTCCAACGGCACAGCCGACCGAGACGATGATCAAGAGGAGTGGTACGAATGTGCGCACTTCCAAACCGTATCGTCACCCCAACGCGGCATCGGGCTGCCACGATACCTCGGTGATCACGCACACAGCAGCCGTTGCCGCCGAGGCGCTTCGTGCGGGCAAGCTCGTCGCGCTTCCGACCGAGACGGTCTACGGGCTGGGCGCCGATGCCACCAATGCCGACGCCCTCGCTCGTCTCTATGCCGTTAAGGGACGCCCAACCGACCACCCGTCAATCGTCCACCTTGCCGATCTCGTTGAGGCGCGAGCGGGCTGGGCGTCGAGCTGGCCCGAATCCGCCGAACGACTGGCTGAGGCGTTCTGGCCGGGACCGTTGACGATGATTCTGCCGGCCGGCTCTCGTCCCGACCCCGCCACGCTCGGGGGCACAGGCACTGTCGCGCTGCGGATCCCCGACTGCGACGTGACCCGCGAGGCGATCCGCCTGAGTGGCACCGGCATCGCTGCACCAAGTGCGAATCGCTTTGGACGTGTCAGCCCGACGACCGCACAACACGTACTCGACGACCTCGGCACCGATGTCGACCTGATTCTCGACGGCGGTCCGTGTTCTGTCGGTGTGGAATCGACCATCGTCGATCTGACCGGACCCGCTCCGCGCGTCCTGCGGCCTGGGGCAATTATCACAGAGATGCTGGAGGCCGCTCTTGGGACCACCCTCTCAACGTCTCTCGAAACTGCTCCGCGGGCGCCCGGGACTCTCGCCGCACACTACGCGCCGCGATTAGCTGTTGCAGTGATCGACACTGTTGATGCCGCGATTGAGATGACCGGACTTCGAATCGCGCTTCTGGCAGACGCCTCCGATTGGCAACTCAACCCCATCCCATCACACATCGTGATGCTGTTAGACACGGGCACCTCGTCCGCGGTGTATGCCGAGCGCCTGTACGCCTTGCTGCGCGAGGCGGATAGCTCGGGCGCTGATTGCATCGTCGCCGTCGTGCCGCCACCAGGTGGCGTTGGCGATGCGGTTCGTGACCGGTTGACCCGGGCGCAAGCACCTAAGCGCTGAACTCGAGGTCCTTCGTGTTGGCTCCCCGAAGGGCGCCAACACAGTGCGGATGAGAGGACTTGAACCTCCACGACCTTACGGCCACACGGACCTGAACCGTGCGCGTCTACCAATTCCGCCACATCCGCGGGAGCCCGGATCGTAGCGCCCCCGGCCGGGTTGACGCTACGCACCCGCGGTGCAAGAGAGCCGACACCACTCAACGCGATGCCGACCAGACACTCGGGAGTTGAGCCGCGGAACCTCAGCCGAGCTCGCCGAGAGCGCCGATCAGCCGATCGACCTCCTCGGGCGTCGTGTAATGAAGGAAGCCCACGCGGATGGCTCCCCCATGTTTCTCGAGGCCGAGCGCCAGGCTAGCCGACAAGGCGTAGAAGTTGCCATCCCAGACCGCCATCCCACGCTGCGCGAGGCGCTGGGCAACCTCAGTCGGATGAGCACCTTCGACGGTGAAGGAGAACGTCGCCACGCGATCGCCGAACTGCTTTGGATCCGTGATGCCGTAGAAGTGCAGGTGATCCATCCCCGACACACCATCCCAAAATTGGAGGGTCAGGGCGTCTTCGTGCGCCCGAATCGCCCCGTACGCACTCGTCAATCGCTCTCGTCGCGTCGAACCGGTTCCGAGCCCCGCCAAATAGTCGACCGCCGCGGTCATTCCGGCCATCGCCTCGTGCGACTGCGTGCCGGTCTCAAAGCGATGTCCTGCTGGCGTCTCGTCGGCTGGTCGAACTCGATTGGCAGGCCACGACGCGGCCAAGTCGTGGCGAATCGAGGCAATTCCTAGGTGCGGACCAAACCACTTGTAGGGCGAGGTCAACAACACATCGAGTCCCATTGCCTCACGATCGAGCAGTCGATGCGGTGCGTAGTGGACGCCGTCAGCCCATGCCAACGCGCCCACCGAGTGCGCGTGGCGTGCGATCTCTGCAGCTGGCGGCACCGTGCCCATGTGATTGGAGGCCAACGTAAACGCGACGATCTTCGTCTTCGGCGAGAGCAGGCTCTCGAGATGATGCAGGTCGAGCGTGCCGTCCGTGCGATGCAGGCGAGCCTGGCGCACCACCAAGTTGTGATCGGCTGCCACCTGGAGCCACTGCGAGACGTTGGAGTCGTGGTCGAGTTCGGTCGTGATGATCTCGTCGCCGGGCTCCAATGTGCGTGCGACAGCGTGGGCCAACAGGTACTGCAGCGTCGTGGCGTTCGGTCCGAAAGCGATCTCATCGGCCTTGCTGCCCGTGAAGTCGGCAGCAGCCTGGCGCGACTCGTCGATCGCCGCGTCCGACTCGATTGAGGTTGCAAACGTTCCACCGCAATTGGCGTTGGCGTGGAGCAGCGAGTGCGTCATTGCATCGGCAACGACCGTGGGTACCTGCGAACCTCCGGGACCATCGAAGAATGCAAACGGCTGCCCATCAATCGTGCGCGCGAGCGATGGAAAGTGGTTGCGAACTGCGCTGACGTCGATACTCATACCCGAACCGTACTCCACTTCAGGCTCCATTCCGGGCCGGGTCGGGCTAGGATCCATCCATGTCTGAAACGCTCCCTGCCTCGCTCGCTCTCGATCTCACCCGTGTCACCGAGGCTGGTGCGATTGCCGCAGCCCGCTGGCTCGGTCGGGGCGACAAGCTTGCGGCCGACCGCGCTGCCGTCGACGCGATGCGCGATGCGTTGGAGGCCTGCCCGATCAGCGGCAAGGTTGTGATTGGTGAGGGCGAAAAGGACGAGGCTCCAATGCTCTACATCGGCGAAGAAGTCGGCTGTGGGGGCCCGGAGGTAGACATCGCTGTCGACCCGCTCGAAGGCACGACCCTGACCGCTAAGGGGCAGCCGAATGCCCTGGCAACCTTCGCGATCTCTCCCCGCGGCACAATGTTCAACCCCGGTCCCGCCGTTTACATGGAGAAGCTAGCCGGCGCCTACGACATCGCCGATCTGCTGTCGCTCGACAAGCCGATCGCGGAGGTGTTGTCAGCGATCGCAGAACGTCGCGGCATGCCCGTCAGCGAACTCTGCGTGATCGTGCTCGATCGCGACCGGCATCAGGAGCAGATCGGGCAGATTCGAGCAGCCGGCGCCAGGGTGCGTCTGATCTCCGACGGCGACGTCGCAGGCAGCCTCCTCGCAGTGCGACCGGGTAGTGGGATCGATTTGCTGTGGGGCGTTGGCGGCACGCCGGAAGGTGTGCTGAGCGCAGCGGCGATCCGTAGCGTCGGCGGCCGCATCATCGGACGCCTCTGGCCTCGCAATGACGAAGAACGCGCGGCGATTCTGGCGGCCGGGCTCGATCCGGAGCGCCTGCTTGATACCCACGATCTCGTCTCGAGCTCGGATACATTCTTTGCAGCGACGGGTGTCTCGAATGGCGACCTCGTTCCAGGCGTCGTCTTCGCACCCACCTATGCCGAGACGTCAACGTGGCTGTTGCGAGGCATTTGCCAGTCGCAACGCATCGTCTCCACCACGCTGCACCTCGAGGGGCGCCTCAAGCGCATCCCTGGCTCCGGGTACTAGACGTCGACTCAAAACACGCTGCGGGTCAGCGCGTAGGCTGCCGCGCCCAACACAGCCGGCACCACCAGCGCCGCTGCGGCCCAGGCGACGAGGCCACGGCGATGCAGCGTGTCGACCTCGACCATCCACGTCGAGAAGGTCGTGAGGCCGCCGAGTAGGCCGCCACCGAGCACCAGCAGCGCGACGTCGTTGCCAAGCGCTGCGACAACTCCGATTAGGCCCGCACCCACGATGTTGATCACTGCGGTCATGGTGATCGCACCGCCCGGTACGTGCCGCTCACCGAGTCGGGTTGTGAAGACCCTCGCTACTGCACCGAAGCCGCCGAGCGGGATCGCTAAGAGATACCAAGCGGTCATTGGCGTCGCATCGCAATCCAGCGACCACAGGCCGCAACGGGTGCTCCGAGGGCGATGCTGATCACGAGATACAACACGCCATGCCACGCATTGCCAGCGCGCATGTAGTCGACTGCCTCTAACTGCAGGGCGCTGAACGTCGTAAAGGCACCAAGCAAGCCCGGGCCCCAGAAGGCCCAGCGCGTTGTGCTCTGGAGACGATGCTCGCGCAATCGCTCAAACAGAAACCCGAGCGCAAACGCTCCAACGAGATTCGCAAGCAGAATTGCCCACGGCAGCGAACCCGTTGCAAAGACTGCACCAAGTCCAAGTCGTGCTGCGGCCCCCAACATGCCGCCCACAAAGACCGCACCGTAGATTGCTGGAGCAGCGCCACCCGCATCCGCCGCGTCAAGCTCGGGCGCACTCACGACGATCGCAGTGGCTCCGTACGAATTGGCGACTCGGTCGCCACCGTCTGTAGCCGCGCGGCAATGTCGACCAGTGCGCGCTCACGCACGGCTGCATTTTCCCCGTCGGCCTCGTAGACGATGAACGGGTCGAGCACATCGAAGGCGCAATAGCCAAAGGTGCCGTGGAGCACCGGGTTGAGCAGAGCACGCATCTCGCCGGATCGCCCCTCCGGCCCATACATCGCCGCATCGCCACCGGCGGTCACCACAGCGAGTGCCCGCTTGCCACGCAACGGCCCATCGTCGTAGGGATCCGAGCCATAGGCGATGCCATTTGCAAAGACCCGATCAAACCACCCCTTCAGCTGAGCGGGCGGCGAGAACCACCAGAACGGAAAGACTGTGATCAGAAGGTCGCAGTCCTGAAGGCGTTTGATCTCGCGCGCCACATCGGGTGCAAAAGAACTCGTCTCTGCCGCTCGGGCCTGCGCTGCCATCACCTGCAGCATCCCGTTGGGGGCCTCCTGCACGTCATGCCAACCGGCATCTGCCCGGAAGCCACTCGCCGCCAAATCGTCAAAGTCGACCGTATCTCCGCCAGCCTCCAACGTCTCCACAATTGTCCGGGCCAGGGCGGCAGTAAAACTCTTCTCCTCTGGATGGGCCAGTACTACGAGGGCGTGCATGTGGCTGCTCTCCGATCACATTCGCGGATCCAGTCGTAATCGCTGTCGCGCATTGCGTCGAATCGTGCCATGCAGCCCAACGCGAGCGCAGCTCGACCAGTCAAATCCTCGTGGAGCGATGCGAGTGCCTGTCGGAGCCGTTGTGCAAGTTCCGGGTCATTTCCCACGAGGACAACGGGAGGACTTGGCGATGGTCCATACCTCGCGAGTACCGGCATCTCAGCGAAGGCCGGTGTGTTGATTGCTTCAGCTTCGAGCAACATCGAATCGATCGGGGCGGCATCAAGTTCGCCCTCCAACAGCAGTTCCATGGATCGACGGTGCGCTCCGGTGATCATCGTCGAGGCAAAGCGATCGAGCGGCATTCCCTCGCCGGCGGCGAGGACCCAACCCGACATCGAGTCGTAGGAGTTGACCCCGAGGCGTAGCCCCTTCAACTGATCCAGCGTGGAGCCTTTGAGTACTGGTGTGCCGAGGAGCAGGCTGCGATAGCTAGGCGACTCGTCGGCGTACTCCGCCGAAACGGGTGCGGCCAGTGGCTCGAGC
>JAEMTW010000096.1 GCA_016462095.1 Thermoleophilia bacterium | reverse complement strand
CACTCGCACCGTTCGGTGAGCCGATGGTGACCCGCGGCACGAGTGCCTCGATTCGCCTCAACGAAGGCGTCGGCGATGTCGCGGCGATCGTGCGCGCGCTCGACGCGCAAGGCATCGTCGTGCATCAGCTGCGACTGCGCGAGCCGACCCTCGACGACGTCTTTCTCGAGAAGACAGGCCGTTCACTCGAGGGGTCGGGCGACAACGATGAGGACGAGACGCCCTCCGCGTGAGCGCCGTACTCGCCACCCAAGTGCTCGTGATCTCTGAGCGCAGCGTGCGCCGGACATTCCGTCAACCAGCCGCGATCATTCCGGCGATCATCTTCCCGATCATGCTGCTGTTCGTCTCCGCCGGAGGCCTGCAGGCGGCAGAGGACCTACCCGGTTTTCCGAACGTCTCATACTTCGACTTCGCACTGGCCGTGACGTTTATGCAGGGCGCGATCTTCGCAACGGGCGGTGCCGGCACAGACCTTGCGACCGACATTGAAACGGGTTTTCTGAGCCGCCTCTCGTTGACACCGATGAGCGGAGCGGCTTTGGTGCTTGGCCAGCTCGGCGGGGCGATCACCCTCGGTGTCTTTCAAGCCACGTGCTACCTCGCAGCCGGATTTATCGGCGGCGCCACAATTGCCTCGGGAGTCGCCGGCGTGGTCGTGATCTACCTGCTCGTGATCCTGATGGCGGTTGGCTTCGGCGCAATTGGGATCGCCGCCGCACTCCGAAGCGGTAATGGCGAAGCCGTGCAGGGCCTCTTCCCCTTGCTCTTCGTGCTGCTCTTTCTGAGCACGATCAACCTACCCCTCGACCTGATCCCGATCACGTGGTTTCGCTGGGTCGCAACCGGTAATCCGATCACGTACCTCGTCGACGCAGTGCGCAGCCTGATCATCACCGGCTGGGATGGACCGGCAATTCTCGCCGGCTTCCTGGTTGCCTTCGCGATTGCGGTGCTGGGCATCATCGGCTCGGCCGCCGCCCTGCGAGGAAGGCTGCAACGCACATGAGTGGCTTCTCGCACTGGTGGACGGCTGTCCAAGGCATTGCCGTGCGCCAGTCGTCATCGTTCTTTAAGAACCCAGCGCTCGTCTTGCCGAGCCTGCTCTTTCCGATGCTCTTCTTCGCTGCCTTCGCCGGTGGTCTGTCCGACCTCAACCGCATCCCCGGCTTTAACTACGCACCGGGCTACACGACGTTCCAGTACGTCTTCGTGTTGTTCCAATCCTCAATGTTTGGCGGCATCTTCATCGGCTTCGCCGTGGCACGCGACTTCGAGAATGGCTTCGCCCGCCGCCTGATGATCGCCACGCCCCGCCGCAGCGCAATTATGTGTGGCTACGGTCTCGCCGCGCTCGTGCGCTCGGCCGTCACGATCATCTTCGTCACGATCGTCGCGCTCGTCGCGGGCATCAACGTGCTCGGCTCGCCCGGCCAAATCGTCCTGCTCTTCGTGCTGGCACTGACCTCAAACATTCTCGGCTCGCTCTGGGCACTCGGCATCGCCTTCCGCTTCCAGACCCTCAGCGTCACGCCACTGATGCAGATTCCCTTCTTCATCCTGCTCTTCCTCGCACCCGTCTACGTCCCAATCGAACTGCTCAGTGGCTGGATTCGTCACGTCGCCGACGTCAATCCCGTCACGTTCCTCCTCGAGGGAGGCAGGGCGTTAATGGCCGGTACGACGGGTCCGATCGTGACGGCCTGGCTCGTGGTTCTGATCGGCGGCATCGTGCTCGGCATCTGGTCCTTGACCGGACTACGTGCAGCCGAAAAACGCTAGCCGAGCAGGCGTCGAACGATATCGATCTGCAGCTCGGTAGCAATGCCAAGATCGTCGCGGTGGATGCGCTCGTCCTTGTTATGCATGCCGCCCTCGTAGAGATCGATCGGCGTGTACGTGAGCGGCCAGAAGCCATAGGCGATCGTACCGAAGGCCTGACGAATATAGGCCGCGTCGGTAAACCCTGTCGAGAGGCTTGGCACGATAATCGCGCCCGGATCGTGAGCCTCAAGGGCCGCGCTGATCGCCTCGTGCAGCGGCGTGCCCAGCGCAGACTCGGTGCCACCGTTGATCTGCTGGTCGTAGACGAATTCGTACGGGATGTCCGTGCCGAGGGCCTCGCGTAACTCGCGCTCGAGGTCGGCTTCGGTGTCTCCCGGCAGGATGCGACAGTCGACGCCAACCGAGGCGCGGCCTGGCAAGACGTTGCGGGCGCTCGAACCGGTCAAGAGTGTTGGTGCGATTGTGATGCCAAGCAGCGCGTCGATCTCGGCTTCGAACATCGGATGCAGCGCACTCACCTGCGCCGCCACGACGTCGAGATCCTGATCGGGATCGATGCCGAGCGAGGCAATCATTTCGCGGATCGCCGGCACGAGCCGCTTGCGTGTCCGATGGGCAGCGAGGCGTTGAATCAGCGTCGCGAGCAGCGGCACCGCGTTGCGACCAAGCGTCGGTACGGAGGCATGGCCCGCTTCGCCGAGCGCCGTAATCGTGGCGGGCAGCGTCGCCTTCTCGCCAACCTGGAGCGTGTAGACCACTCGGCCATCGGCGAGCTCGAGGCGTATCCCGCCGCCCTCGTCGATCGCGTAGTCACACTTGAGATCGGGCCGCTCCTTGAGGAGCCAGGGCATCCCGACCTCTTCCATACCGTCTTCCTCATCGGCCTGCGAAATCAAGAGCAGATCGCCGCGAGGCTGAAAACCAGTGCGAGCAAGGTGCGCAATCGTCACACAACGGGTAGCGAGCTCGTTCTTCATGTCACACGTACCACGACCCCAGATGTAACCGCCGTCATCAAGATGCGCGCCAAACGGCGGGTGCGTCCAATCCTCGGCATCCGCCGGCACCACATCGGTGTGGCCCATCAACGCGAGCGACGGACCGTCGCCCGTCCCCGGCAAGCGGGTGATCAGATTGGCGCGCTCGGGATCGCGCGCCACGAGTTCGACCTCCAGCCCATTGGCCTCGAGGTACTGCTTGACGACCATCGCCACGGGCGTCTCGCGCCCCGGCGGGTTCGACGAGTCGACGCGCACGAGATCGCGCAACAACTCGACCGCTTCGTCTCGGAGGGCTAGGTCCACTGGTGCATCCTAACTGCCCGCGAGATCGAGCACGAGCGCAGCAAGCTCGCCTTGCCTCGTCAAGAGCACAGCGCGCATCGTCGGCGGGACCGTCATCAACGAACGGGATCTGGGCGACGCACGAACCAGACGAGTGCCAAGCCGGCCACCACCAGAACAACACCGACGATCAGCGAGCCAACCAGCGAGCCATTGGGCGAGATGTCTGTGCGCCAGGGCCCCACGCCACCCGCCAAGGCGAGGAAGGCGTCGATCAAGATGATCAACGCCACGACCAGCGCAATGCCACGGGCGCGCTGATCTCCGCCACGATGCTCAGCCATTGTCCATGAGATACAGATACCGGCAATCAGCGCATCCTTGATCCCGACCATCAGATCGAACGGTGGCGCGATGCTGGTGCCAAACAACGCCCAACTCGCGGTGCCCGCATACGCAGCGCCACAGCCGGCTGCGACGATCGCGTCGACCCTCACCAGCTACCCGCCTCAGGATGGTTGCCCTTGAAGACACGAAACAGATAGATCAACGACGGCACGAGGATCGCCGAGCCGACCACGATACAGCCAAGGTAGACCGTCAGCATCTCGTTCGACGAGGCCGCCTCCTGGAACGTCAGATACGGCGTCACGGCATACGGCCACTGCGCAGCACCCCACGCCCACAACACGACCAAGACGAAGGCGACCGCCACGTAGCGCACCACGCCATACGCCCTCGTCAACGTCACCACGAACCCGAGCAGACCGAGGACACCCGCGAACACCACGAGCGGCAGTGCGCGCCCAGACAAAAGCTCGTGCGACAGCTCGGGTGCCTCACTCCACGCGAGCGGCAAACCCAACGCAGAAAACAGCGCCACACCCCCACCCGCGATCAGCGCGCGACGGCGGAAGTCCTCGCGCAGCGACCCCTCCGTCTCCACCGTCAAGAACGTCGCCGCCACATACGCGCAGATGGACACGGCGAGCAGGCCCGTCACGATTGGGAATGGCGCGAGCAGCTCGCTCCACGGCACCGTCAGCCAGCCACCAGTGCCATCCGGCTTGATCGCACCCGCCGCGATCACGCCAGCACACCAGCCGAGCGCAAACGGTGTGATCACACTCGAGACGCTAAATACCAAGCCCAACCAGCGCTGCACCAGCGGCTCATCCTCGGCGTGTGCCCGCAACACAAACCCGGCACCACGCAAGATCATGCCGAGCAGGATCAGGCTAAGTGGAGCGAAGAGTCCAATGCAGAGCGCCGAGAACGCCTTCGGGAAGGCGGTAAACAAGACGGTGATCAGGAAGATGATCCAGACGTGATTGGCCTCCCAGACGGGACCCATCGCACGGCTGATCGCGTTGCGCTGCTCATCCTTGCGCTCGCCGAACGAGAACAGATCCCAGATGCCACCACCGAAATCGGCACCCGCAAAGACCGCGTACATACTCAGGCCCGCGAGTAGCGTCAGGACTGCCAGCGAAACGAGCGTGGGATCAACCACCCTGTACCTCCGCCGCCAACTCGGCCGCAGCAAGGCGCTGTCGCCGCTTGCGCGCCATCCGCAACAGGATCGAAATCATCAGCACCGTGATCACGACGTAGACCGCGCTGAAGAGAATGAACCAGCCAAGAATGCCCGTCGCCGTCGTGACACTGTCCTCGACCTTCAACACGTTGTAGATCACCCACGGTTGGCGCCCCGACTCGGTCGTAATCCACCCCGCCTCCATGCAGAGGTACGCCGCCGGTCCCGTCGCCACCATCATCCAGAGGAAGGGCTTGGCCTCCAGCCAGTGCGGACGCCGGCGCCAGGCATAGAGCGCAATCAGCCCCGGCAGCATCAGCGCAGAGCCAACCGTGATCATCAGGTCATAGGCCGTGTGCACAAGCATCGTGTTCGGCCAATTCTCCTCCGGAAACTCCTCCATGCCCTGCACCGTCGCGTTCGGATTGTTGTACGCGAGGATCGACAGCAAGTACGGGATCTCTATGCCGCCGACGACCTCCTGCTTCTGATCGTCGGGATAGCCGAACAGCGTCAGTGGCGCGCCCTGCGTCGTCTTGTACAGACCCTCCATCGTGGCGAGCTTGAGCGGTTGGTTCTTCGTCACCATGACGGCGATGAGGTCACCCGTGACGAGCTGGATCGGCATCACGATCGCGGCGAAGGCGAGGCCGATCGCGAGGCCCTTGCGGTGGTATTCGTCACGACGCCCCTTGAGCATGCCGACGGCATAGACGGAGGCGACGGCGAAGCCCGAGCAGACGAGGGCGGCGAACAGCATGTGGAGGTACTGCGTCGGAAACGCCGGGTTAAACATCGCGGCGATCGGATCGATGTCAGTGATCGCACCGTTGGCATCGAGCTTGAAGCCCGCGGGCGTGTTCATCCACGCGTTCGCAGAGACGATGAAGAAGGTCGAGAGGAAGCCGCCGAGCACGAGCGGGATTCCGCAGAGGAAGTGCGCACGTGGAGTCAGTCGATTCCATCCGTACAGGTAGATCGCGAGGAAGATCGCTTCGATGAAAAAGGCGAAGCCCTCCAGGCTGAATGGCATGCCGATGATGCCGCCGGCGAACTCCATGAAGCGCGGCCAGAGCAGGCCGAGCTCGAAGGACAGCATGGTGCCGGAGATGGCGCCGATGCCGAACGTCACCGCAAACGCCTTCGACCAGGTGCGGGCGAGGTCGAGATAGACCTCGTTGCGTGTGCGCAGCCAGAGGCCCTCGGTAATCATCAGCAGGGCCGGCATCCCGATGCCAAGCACGGCGAAGCAGATGTGGAACGCGAGCGAGGAGCCCATCTGGATGCGTGCGGCCATCAGCTCAGTCATCGACTCCCCTCCCCCCGGCAACCGTCGGACGGATCAACGATAGCGGGGCGAGTAGTACTGGTGGCTTAAATATCCTGAACGCGCCCAATTGCGTGCGACAAGAGGCGACGTGGCGCGATGCGCGGCAACTGGGTAAAAATCTTGTTCGCAACGCCCGGCACGATCACGCGCTTACCGGACCGGAAGCCACTCCAGCCAATGCGTGCAACGGAGGCGGCATCCATCGTCATCGGCCCCTTGACGAGACTGTCACCCTGACCCGAGCGATTTTGGAAGCCCGTTGCAACGGGGCCCGGGCAGAGCGCGCTGACTGTCACGCCTGCACTGGCGACTTCGTGGGCAAGGGCTTCGGAGAGTGCGAGGACGTAGTTCTTTGTGGCGTAATACGTCGCGGCGTGCGGCCCGGACATGAAGCCCGCTACCGACGCGACGTTGAGGACGCCTCCACGACCGCGTTCGATCATCGCGGGAAGCACAAGCCGTGTCAGCGTCGTGAGTGCTGCGACGTTGACGCGCACCATGTCATCGATCTCCGTCGGGTCCGATTCGGCGAACGATTCCCAGACTCCGAAGCCTGCGTTGTTGACGAGAACATCGATTGGACGATCGATGCCGGCGACGATGCGGGCGGGAGCTGCCGGGTCGGTCAAATCGTCGGCGATCACACTGGCGGAGACGCGGTAGCGCGACGCGATCTCGCCGGCCGCAGCTTCGAGCGCGTCTTTGCGGCGAGCGGTCAAGACGACGTCGTAGCCGTCGGCGGCTGCACAGCGGGCGAGGTCGAGGCCGATGCCGCCAGAGGCGCCGGTGATGAGTGCGAGTGGTCGGTCGGTCATGTGCTGCTCCGGTCTACGAGTCTACGAGTACGAGAGAAATCCGCGGCCGCCTGCGAAGCGGTGAACGGCCTTCATGAATCCTGCCCATTCCATCCCCGGGACTGTTGTTCCATTTGGCGGCCAGGCTCCGATTCCATTGATTTCAATTCTACGTCGCCTCCAGAGAATCGAGACCTCCCACACCCCACCCTCAACGCTGCCCATACTCGGTTGTGTCTGCCACCCCCAGACACCCAGTCGATCGAGCGCCTGCTCGAAGCGCTTCCACGACTCGTCGCTGGGGGTAAAGATCGAGACGTCTGCGAGCCCGTCG
>JAEMTW010000279.1:618-1967 GCA_016462095.1 Thermoleophilia bacterium | reverse complement strand
ACGCCACGTCGAGTGGTGCGTCGTCAGGGATCACGACACAGGATGCGTCAGGAACGACACAGGCCTCGGCAAACGTCGAGAGAAACGAGTTATGGAAGACGGTCTCGCCACCATGCGAGAGGCGCGATGTTCCATCCATCAAGCCACCTTTACCCATCGCCGGCCAGGCTGTCCCGCAGAGATGACGGAGACCACGCGAGCACTCTTCGCAGACGCCGCAGTTGGGAGCCCACGACAGCGCGACGTGCTGCCCAACCACCATCCGCGAGCCTGGCCCAACCGCCTCGATCACACCAGCGCCTTCGTGCCCAAGCACGCTCGGACAGGGCGTCGGCGAGGTGCCGTCAATTGCGTTCTGATCGGAGTGACAGACGCCACTCCAAGCGAGGCGCACGCGTGCCTCCTGAGGTCCGGGCTCAGCCAGGTCGAGCTCATGGATTTCGAGGATTTGGCCCGTGGCGGGAAGCACAGCAGCGCGGATCTTCATATCGTGCTCTTCGTACCCCTAGTCGAGTGCGGATCAGCCGACGCGCTGGAGCGCGCGCAGCTCGTCGATCGGAATGTGACAACGCATCATGTGTCCGTTGGCAACCTCCGCGAGCGGCGGCTCCGACGCCTCACACGTGCCCTTGATGGCGCGCGGACAGCGGGTGTGGAACACGCAGCCACTCGGAAGATTGATCGCAGACGGCAACTCACCGGTTAGGCGGATGCGATCCGGCGGATCGCCGTCGACGCTGGGGACCGCCGAGAGCAGAGCCTCGGTGTACGGATGGTGCGGGCCACCGAAGACGGCCTCAGCAGGGCCGAGTTCCATCAGACGCCCAAGGTAGAGCACCGCGATGCGGTCGGACAGGTAGCGCACCACGCCGAGATCGTGCGAGATGACGATGTAACTGGCCTGCTCGTCGCGCTGCAGATCGCCGAGCAAGTTGAGGATCGCAGCCTGCACCGAGACGTCGAGCGCACTCGTTGGCTCGTCACAGACGACAATCCGCGGACCACCGGAGAATGCGCTGGCGATCGCGACGCGCTGTTTGAGGCCACCCGACAGCGCACGTGGACGCATATCAAGATGGCGCGGTGACAGTCGCACCTCCTCGATCAGGGTTGCAAGGCGCTGCTCGGCCTCGGCGCCTCGGATGCCCGCCAGCTTCTGCAGACCTCGCTCGAGGATGGCGCGGACCGTCTTCGAGCGGTTCAGCGCAGAATCCGGGTTTTGGAAGATGATCTGGATGGCGCGCCGCTCATCCCGCTTGCGCCCTGTCGTGAGCCCGACAAGTTGCTGACCGTCGAGTTCGATCACGGAGCCGGGGTCGGCGGCGTGGATACCGAGGATCACCTTGGCC
>JAEMTW010000279.1:0-608 GCA_016462095.1 Thermoleophilia bacterium | reverse complement strand
TCTTGCCACAGCCTGACTCGCCGACGAGGCCAAGCGTCTCGCCGGCCCGCAGATCGAGGTCGACATCGACCAGAGCCCGCACCTCGTAGCGACCCTGCTTGAAGGTCTTCGAGACGTTCTCGAGACTGAGCACGACCTCGCCTAAACCACTACCGACGGTCGGCGCCTGCATGGGTGCAGCAGCGAGCGTGCCCACCTCACTGACGTGGTGACAGTAGACGGTGCGCCTTGGCAGGGGATGCGACGCGGGCGGCACGATGGTACGGCACTCGTCAGTGGCCAGCGCGCAGCGATCCTGAAAAACGCAGGCGGGCAGCTCGGAGCCGATCAGCGGTAGCGAACCAGGAATCGTATCGAGGCGGCGCTCCGACTTGCTGGCACCACGACGCGGGAGGGAGCGCAGCAGGCCGACGGTGTACGGATGCTGCGGCTCGTCGAACACCTCGGCGGCCAGTCCCTCCTCGATGATCTTGCCGGCGTACATGACACCGACGCGGTCGCAGATGCGTCGCACAACGCCGAGGTTATGCGCAATCAAGAGCACTGCCGCACCCGTCTCCTGGCGTTGTGTCGAGTCGAGATCCAGCACCTCGGCGTCCACGGTGGCA
>JAEMTW010000095.1:4303-7099 GCA_016462095.1 Thermoleophilia bacterium | reverse complement strand
GTCTTGACGCGCGACCGGAGGCTGGCGAGTGGTGGTGCCCTGACGATCATCACGGCCTCTGCTGCGCCCGAATTGGTTGCGTTGCTGCGAGCGGAGGCAGCGCACACGCCCGTTCGGATCGTGCACGTCACCGACGATCCCAGTGCTGATTGGTCGTCGCTGGTCGCGGTCGGTGGTCAGGTCCACGTGCTGCCAATCGCTGCACCAATCACACAGCTTGTGGAGCTGGCATGAGCGGCGGCCTGCTGGCTCGCTGCGGTGTGCCGACGCTGCTGTATCTGCTTTGCGCGGCGTCTGTCTGTGGCTATCTGAGGCTCCTGTTGGTGCCCGCGGTGGAATGGCGCGAGGTCTTCGTCGTGATCCTGCTCGTTGGGAGTCTCGGCTGGGCGTTGCGGACGCTCCGTTCGCGAAGCCTCCGCGCCTGCGCGCTGGCGGGAGTCGTGCTCGGAATGCTGATGCTGATCGTCGGCGTGCGCAGCGCCGCGTGGCCGTGGCGCGATGGCTACGCGGATCAGAGCCTCGAGGTGCTTCGTCAGGCTGCGGCTGCTTGGGTGCGGGTGATCTTTCCTGCCGATGCTGCTGCCGAGCCCGATGCGGTGACGATCGTGCGGCTGATCATGGTTGGACTCGTGCTGGTCTGTGCGAGCACGCTGATTGTGTTTCGGGTGCCGTTGCTAGCCGTGCTGGCGGTCGCTGGTGCGGCAACGATCTCGACGCTATTTCTCTATCACGAGCCAGTCTGGCTGCACGCGGCGGCACTCTGTCTGCTCGCGCTGGTCGTGCTTGGCGCTGGTCGCGTGGACCAGGGCACGCAACGAATGCGGGTGGTGCTTGGGGTTGCTGGGGTGCTCACGCTAATTACGGTTGGGGTGGCGTTCTTCCCCGGCTTGGCGCCGGATGGGCGCCTTGACTGGGAGCGCTGGGCCTTTAACGACCAAGAGCCGGTCAACGTCGGGTTTGTCTGGCAGCAGAACCTGAAGGCGATCGACTTTGGCGATGAGGTCGTGCCTGTGCTCGAAGTCAACGATCTGACGGTCGGGTATCTGCGTGTCGGAAGTCTCGAGGAGTTCGATGGCATCTACTGGCAGCCGGCACAGCGACCAGTCGGGACGACCCGAGCGACGACTGTGCGGCTTCCTGATCTGCTGCTGGCGCCGGCGTTGCAGGTGGAGCCTCTGGAGACGCGCACGATTGAGGTGCGCAACCTCGCGGTGGTCACCCAGGATCTCCCGCTACCGGCGGACAGCGTCGCGTTTAGTGGACTGCCGAGCAGCCTGCGTCCTGTCACGTTGGCGAGTGGTGGCAGCGTCGTGCTGGCCGCGCCACTGCCGCTTGGAGCGACATACCTCGTCGAGGTCGCAACGAGCGCAAACACTCCGGCCTTGCTCGACGCGGACGTGCTGGGTTCGCTAACCGATCCGGTGCAGGCTGTGCTCGACGAGTTGGCGCTGCGCGACGGCGCTAATCCGCATCCACCACCCGAGCAGCCAGGCCCGTGGGGTGCCGATTATTCCGAACCAACGGGGGGCGTTACGAGCAGCGTGGTGTCCGGGACAGTGCGGTCGCGTCCAGACCCGCAGGATCTGACGGTCGCGGGCCAGGTCTACCCCGCATTTGGTGAGGCTGGACGAGAAGCGCAGATTCCGAAGCTGCTGGGACGGGAGACGGGCTCGGGAATATTCGCATCTTTGGTGGCAGATCGTTGGCTGAAGGCGTATCTGCAGGCTCGTGCGGTGACGAAGTCGGCAGAGACGCCGTATCAGGCAGCCGTACTGCTGGAGGATTGGTTCCAGACGGAGTTCACCTACGACGAGAAGGTGGTCTATGGAGAATCGGGGATTATGGGCCCGTTGCCGGAGTTTCTGCTTTCGCCTCGGCGGGCCGCACACTGTCAGTACTTTGCGGGGTCAATGGCCGTCTTGTTGCGCATGCTTGGGGTGCCAGCGCGCGTCGCGTTCGGGTTTTCGCAGGGAACCCTTGACGGCTCGCGGCGTGTCGTCACCAATCGCGATGCGCACGCCTGGGTCGAGGTGCGCTTCCCGAATGCCGGTTGGGTGGCGTTCGAGCCAACGCCATCGAAGAGTCTCGAGTCGGCCACGTCGAGCTCGTCAACGGCGTTCAAGACGAGTGACATCGTGCTGCCGGGAGGCTCGCTGGCCGGGCTTGCGGATCGGGATCTTTTGCCGAATGGTGCCCGGCCGAATCGTGGTTCGGCAGGCGGGGCCACCGGCACGCAGGCCACTGTCGATGAGGCGTCGCCGTGGCCGCGCCGTCTACTGATTTTGATTGGTCTCGTGCTCGGCCTGGTGGTGCTCGGTCTGCTGATCTGGCTCGTCAAGGCATCGACTGCCTCACGTGCGCGGCGGACAGAGAATCCCCGACACGTGGCGATCGCTGCGCACGCGGAGATCGAAGGATGGCTCGACGACCAGGGCATCGTCACGCGCGGTGAGGCCATTGGCGATGTTGGCGCTCGCGTGCAAGAGACGTTCGCTGTACCAACAGAACGCTGGGTGGATGCAGTGGTTTTGGCGCGCTACGGCCCGCCCGACGCGTCGGCCGCGGCAGTACACATCGTCCGCGCCGAGACCCAGCGCCTGCGGGGCGCAATGCGCGATCGGTGCACCCGCTACGAGCGCATGCGTGGCGCAGTACGGCCACGGCGCTTGCTGCGTCGGTAAAGGTCATAAGAATCGTCACGTGGCACCGGGCGACTATCGGGCCGCGTGGAATTACGGGAGTTGGCGCTCAACCGACGTCGGGCTGATGAATCTGTTCTAGTCGCTCGACATCACC
>JAEMTW010000095.1:0-4203 GCA_016462095.1 Thermoleophilia bacterium | reverse complement strand
CGCGTTGCAAACGGGAGTGCCGCGAACGCACGGCCATCAGCTGCCGTTACTGCCTCGTTGAATCGCCAGAACGATGCCTTCTTGAGTGCGAGATCGACGACGCGGCCGGGTCGGGGCGTGCCGGGCGTGATCTGGTTCGCGGTCCAGATCAGCGAGTCTGTGTCGACGCCTGTGCGCGTCGCGCCTTCCGCGCGGCGAGCCTTGATGCGGTCTCGTCGGATCCAAAGGTCGAGCGCCTGGACGCTGATGCCGAGCAGCGCGGCGGCACGCCGCTTGGGCACAATCGGGCCGATCCGTGCGGTCAGAGCGGTGATAACTGGATCGAGTGCGCGGCGGTTCGCGTGAGGCAACTCCGATGCGAGCGAACGCAGCGTTGCCAAGTGGCGCAGATCCTCGAGCGAAGTGTCGGGAGTGTTCTTCACGTAAAACGCATGATAACGCCAATTACGTGATTCGCGCGACAATCGCGCGGTGTGGTGATTCAGGTGACGCTACGGCGAAGCGTCGTCGAGGCGCTCTGGCCACCACCGTCCAGTTTCCAGGAGTAGTCGAGGCTGCCGTCTGCGAGCGGGGTAAACCGGTCGATGCCCCGGGCGAGGGCACAGCCAGTGCTGGTGGTCTTCGTAATGCGTTCGACGAAGCGGTACGACGTCGCGTCTTTGCCGACAAACGTAAGTCGGCCGCTGCAGTTGATACCCCCGCGGAAGGCGATGCGCGAGCCGTTCCACTGGCCCGTCAGGTCGATCGTCACCGTGATCTTCGGTTTCGCGCCGTTGAGGGTGCCGGTCCATTTGCCGGCGAGGCTCTGGAGCGGGGTGGTCGCGGCGGAGGCGGCGGGGGCGAAGGCCGTGATCGCGAGGATGATCGTGATGGTGAGGACGCTAGATCGCTTCATGGCCGGGATCGTATCCTTGGTAACGGACCGCCGTATCTTGCGTGCCGGAGACCGGGCGTGGCTTAGATCGCGAGGAGGCATGCTCCGACGATGGTGATGCCCATCGCCATGAGCTCCGATCGGGCCATGCGCTCGCGGAGGAACACCAAGGCCAGCACTGCGACGACCAGTGGGGCCAATCCCGTGAGGACCGACACGACGCCGACATTGCCCATGTTGGCCGCCGTGAAGAAGAGCACGTTGCCCAAGGCGAGTGCCACTCCGGCTCCGGCGAGTCGGATCAGCGACGGGCGGGTCAAGCCGCCGAACGACTTGCTGACGAAGATCAGCATCGCCGCGGAGAACAGAATCTGCGGTACGAGGGAGATCAAGACGGTGATCGGAATACTCACGCGCGAGCCGCGGTCCTCGAGCACGATCGCGAGTCCCCAGAACAGCGACGCGACGAGCGCCAGGACGATCGCCTCCACGGAGTAGTTCTCTCCCGGCTTGCGCCGCATGGCGGGCAGGAAGAACACGGTGATGCCAAGCGCGATCACGACGATGCCGACCACGTCCGACGGCGAGAGTTCCTCACCGATCAGGAGCGAATAGGCCAGTGGCACGAGCCCGCTGCTGGTGCCGATGCCCGCGACGACACCCAGCTTGCCGCGCTGGAACGCCTTGAGCATCACCACGCTCGCGATCAGGGCACAGATACCGGCCACCGTTCCCGGCAGCACGTCCTTCGGGGCGAACAGCATCGCGTCTGTGCGCCAGGAGGAGACGAGATAGAACGCGATGCCCACCAGCGACGTGACCAGCACGATTGCGTAGGGCGAGACGCGCCCTCGGTATTGGCCGATTCCGAACTTCCAAACGCCAAAGAGGACAGCGCTCGCGATTGCCAAGGAGACCGACATTTAGGCCAACATAGAGGACGTGGCGTGCTGAATCAGGTGGAGTCTGCGCCGCTCTCGGAGGTTTCCCTGCCTTAACGCCCCCGGTCGGCTGACGCTGTTGCCCACCAATCGGGCTGATCCAGTCTTCCCAACGAAACATCACGTACAGTCCCCGCAAGAACAAATAGGAGTAGATCAATTGCGAAAACTTTCGACTATCCGCGCCGCGGCCATCATTCTTGTGGCCGCTTTCGTCTCGTTCATCCTCTCGGTGTCGCTCTGGTTCTCGGGAAACGAACTGCAAGGCATCTACGTCGGTATCTGGGTTCCGTCGATCCTCTCGTTCGGTGCGGTAGCGCTCCAGCTTCGAGGCAAGGGCCATGAGTAATACAGCCCTCTTTATTGCCGGCGTGGTCGTCACGATCCCCGCAGCACTCGGGATGGCGGCCCTCATTTATGCAGCTATGGTCGACGGACGCGAGAATGACAGAATTCAGGCTGAACAGAAGTCGGATGAGCCAACGAGTAGTTAGCGCTCACGGTCGTGTCTTCTGCGTCGGTAAGGGTGGCAAGAATCGGCCGGATCGCCAGGGCACACGAGAGACGATCGCCCGAAACGACAAGTGACTGCCAGAATCTGATGTCGCCTGCGTCTTGGCGATCGTTGCGCATAGAGGAGTAGGGTCAGCATGCCGATAGGGGAGTCCCCTGAGCGAGAGCGACGCTCCCGACGCGATGGGGCATCTCGATCGGCCTGTTCAGGGCCGGGAATTGTCCCGTCCAAAAACGGATTGGAGAGCGAAGCGGAGGTCGAATTCGACGCGTGGGAGTCGAAGGAGGCGGCTGAGGATACCGGTTTTTGCCTCGTGTCCGACGAGGAGAAGCTGACGGTCGCCGCTTCGCACTTGGAGGGTGAAGCCGACTTGAGAGAGTGCCGCTGCAAGGCTACGGAGTGACCGGAGCTCAGCGACGCCCGTCAGAACAGAGGGCTCGTCGACGTCGAGGACGAAGCGTTGCCCACTCGCGACCAGCAGGCCACGACTGCCGCCGAACTCGATCTCCACCTCCCCATCGACGTCCAGCACGACGATGCTACTTGCCGGCCTCGGTCGTGCGGATCCGTATCTTGCCGTTCAGTTGCCACTTTGCCCCGGGCGAATTGTCTGCCGCGTTCCGTGGCACAAGAATCTCAAGCTGGTCAAGGTCGTACTCGATCGTGGCGCCGCGGCCGGTAAGAAAACCGTACAGCCCTTCGGCCAACTCGGGCCAAGTTGTGGCGTCCTGCGGGGTTTCTCCTGTGCTCATGGTGACTCCTTTGTACTCAGATTTAAAATAGACATTAGGCAGAACGCCCGCCTTCCGCGGGGTATTCCCGGTCGGACTGAGGGGCGTTCGGATCCATGCGGCTGATGGCGGCCAGAAATCGAAGCGTCTCCCCCTCAGACAGGGTGACGGCCGATTAGATCAAGTGTGGTGGGTCGAGGCCCGACGTGCGTGCGGAGTTTCCTGTGAACAACCCCGCCGGGTGATCGGGCTAGGTGTCCAAGGCTTGCACGAGAATGGTGTGTCCCGGGTTTCGTGAAGTCGGTTTATTTGAAGTTTTATGTGGCGATTAGTTGTCGCTGGTTGTGACGCTTGTTTGTGTCGTGTGGTTAGTGCGCTCCGAGGCCCGTGATCCGCGGAGCAAACGTCTTGCCGCCATCGGTCGACGCAAACACGGTTCCCTCTGCCAGCACGACCAGAGTGTTCGAGTCTGCTGCCATGGCCTCTGGCGGTCCAGCGACCTGTCCGCTCGGCTGCCAGGACTTTCCGCCGTCCTGCGAACCATAAATTTTGCCTTTGGGAGTGACGCTGTACAGCATTGCGTCAGTCCACGCGAGCAGTGCGATCAGCGGTACACCGTTGATCGGAGTGAAACTGGTACCCCCGTCTTCGCTCCGGATCGGGCCTTCCTCTGTGGTCCCGACGATCAGCGACGGATCCTGAGGGTCAAGCGCCAAGTCATAGATTGGCGAACGAGCCGACGATTTCCACGAACGCCCAGCATCTGTCGATTTCATCAGCGCGCCATCACTGGACGAAAGACCAATGACAACATCGCCGGAGGCGACGAGGCGATGAAAATCTATCTCCCCTGCCAACGACACGGCCTGCCAGGTACGCCCGTCATCAGTGGACTCTTGCAACCCCAAGTTCGCGTGCGGGTCTAGGCCGACTCCCGCATGGCCTGAAGCCAACCAGCGGTCACCCGCTCGCGCGAGACCCATCACATCGAACGGAACCTCGCTGACCTGCACAACGGACTGATCCGGTTGCTCCATCCACATACCGTTATGCGTTCCCAGATACACCACTCCCTCAACCAGCGCGAGGTTATGAATGTGTTCCGGTGCCTCTTCGGTCGCCGCCGCAGCGGTGGCGGTGGCG
>JAEMTW010000094.1 GCA_016462095.1 Thermoleophilia bacterium | reverse complement strand
CCTGCGCCCGCGGGCCCTCGTGGCGCGTGTAGGTGCGGAGGTGTTTCGCACCGAGCGCGACGGCTAGGTCGAGCAGCGTCGTCAGGTGCTTCGGATCGGTCGAGCTGGTCTCGACATCGACGTCGAGGCCGCGCTCGCGGATCGCCTCCGCGACGAGCTTGACGTGCGCAGGACTGTCGCCGCCAAGAAAGCGGTAGTGAGGACCATTGACGTTGAGTCCGATCCCGACGTTGCCATCCGCGACCGCGCGATCAAGCAGATCGATGATCCCAAAGTTCGGGTCGTGCATCAGACGAAAGCGAAACGAATAGGTGTGGATGAAGAGGTCGATCGCGGGAAGTGTCATCAAGATCCTTCGGTCAGCTCGGCGATTGAGAGCTCGACGGCACGAGCGTAGCGCGCAGCAGACGGAGGATCAGATTCGGCGAGTTCGAGACGCCGCATCGCGCAATAGGCACCCATCCGAAAGGTCAGTGCAGGCTCGAGCGCAGCCAGCCGCGCAAGCACCGTCGTCTCCTCGTAGGCGTCGAGAAACTCGGCGCGCTCGAGCACCGTCAACGGCTCGTGGCCGTAGAGCACCTGGAAGGCCGGCGAGAGAAACGTAAAGAGATCCTCGGCTGCATCGCCGAGCGCCGGGCACTGCCAGTCGATCAAGCGAATGCCCTGCGGACCGACGATCAAGTTGCCCGTGCCCGCGTCGGTGTGGATCAGTGCGCGGCGTGGTGTCGGCTGGACGCGCGCGGTCGAACAGACCTTGCGGAGCGTTGCGGCCTCGTGCGAATCGGCCGATTGCAGCAGACGCTCGCCCTGCTCGACGATGCCAATCGACCCCGTTGGCACCTCGCGGAATCCATCCACGACCACTGCGTGCTGGCGACGAAAGAGCCGCGCAACCTCCGCCGTGCCCGTCGTCCACATCGTGCCCTCAACCCACTGGTACACCAACACCGCCGGCAGCTCGCCGACGCGCGGGTGGTACTCCACGTACTCCGGCGCGACGTCATGCCCCTTCAAGAGCAGCAGCGCACGCGCCTCGTCATTCGGCAAGATCGGAAACAGGCGCCAGCCATCCTGCGCCGCAAACACCTTGACGACCCAGTCGAGCCCATCGCCCTGCAGACGACTCACGGTGTTCCAATAGCCGCCCTGCAGCAGGGTCAGGCGCACGTCCGCCTGCGCATCCAAAATGCCGCGTTGTTGAAGGAGGGCGAGCACATCCATAGCGACATCATGCCGTTTTCCGAGCCCGCGCCAGCGGTGCGGACAGAGAACCTAGTCTCCTGCCGCCCACGCCACGATCTGCTCGGCCGAGATCGGCAGCGACGTGATGCGAACGCCGTAGGGCGACAGCGCATCCTCGACCGCGGCACTCATGATCGCCGGTGTCAGCATGCGCCCACCCTCGCCCGCACCCTTGATGCCATAGGCGGTGTACGGCGATGGCGTCTCCTGGTGGCCGATCGTCATCGTCGGGACATCCATTGACGACGGCAGGTGGTAGTGCTCAAAGTTCTCGTTGAGCACCCGCCCTTGATCGTCGTAAATGTATTCCTCGAGCATCGCGGTGCCCAATCCCTGCACGGTGCCACCAATGATCTGCCCGTTGAGGGTCTTTGGGTTGACAACCGTTCCTGCATCGTGGACCGCCGAATAGCGGAGAAACTCGACGCGACCCGTGCCCGGGTCAACCTCGACCACGGCCATGTGCCAGGCATGCCCAACGAACGGATAGAACATTCCGAGATCGGATCGATCGGCATTCGGTAGCGTCGTCAGCGGATGATCGTACGTCCATTGCGTCGCCAAGCCGCTCTCCATGTCGGGCGGAAGATCGAGCTTAAACATGTACGCCATCATCGCGATGTCACTGAGACTCAACTGCTTGTCCGGCGCACCCTTGACGCCAACACCACCGTCTCGGAACTCCAGGTCACCCTCGGCGGCCTCGAGCTTGTTGGCCGCGATCCGCTTGATCTTGTCCTTCATTTGCGACGCGGCACCAGCCACAGCACCCGACACCATCACCGTGTAGCGCGAGCCGCCCGGCCCGGTCCCTGGGAGTGCGTGTTGCGAGTCGGCGTACGTGATCACAACGGACGTGGGATCGACGTCGAACTCCTCCGCGATGACCTGCGAAACCACCGTCTCGGGCGAGTTGCCCCACATCGCCTGCGAGTGCAGCGTCACAACGATTTGCCCCGTCGGTTCGATCTGAATGCTGGCGCTCTCCGGCGAACTCGTCGGCGAAAAGGCCGGCTCGTCGAACCAGAACCAGAACTCTGTCGAACTGAAGACGCTGCGCTCCTGCGAGGCGACGACGCCAATGCCGACGTGGCGCCCTTCCTTGCGAGCATCGTCGCGGTACTTGACCCAGTAGTCGTAATCAAAATCGGCGAGGACCTTGTCAAGCACGCCGGGGTAGTTACCGCTGTCGTAGATATTGCCGGTCGGTGTGCGGTACGGAAACGCGTCGGCCTGAATCAGATTTTTTCGTCGAATCTCAACGCGATCCATTCCAAGATCGTGAGCGGCATGATCGACGAGTCGTTCCAGAATCCAGTTTGAAACCTCGGCACCAAAGCCGCGATAGGCACCCTGTTGATTCTTATTCGTCAAGACCGCAGCGAGCGAGTACTCGACGTGATCGATCGTATAAGGACCACAGATTTGCGACAGCGCGTTGCCGTGTGTGCCGACCCCAAATTGCAGATAGGCACCGTAATCGTCGACGCAATCGATGCGCAACGCCTGGAACGTACCGTCGTCTTCGAAGGCCAACTCTGCCTTGTAGCGTCGATCAGAACCGGCGTGGTCGTTGTTGACGATATGCGTCACTCGATCCTCGATGTACTTGACGGGCTTGCCCACCATCAGCGAGAGCCAGCCAGCAAAGGTCGGAACCTTGTGCATGAAAAATTTGGAGCCGAACGAGCCACCGGCCACGACCGGAACGATCTTCAACTTTGCCGAGGGGATCTTGAGCGTGCCGGCGATCAGCCATAAGAAGTACGTGAAGTTCATCGAGTTGGCATGGATCGTCAAGACGCCGGTACCTGCGTCGTAGTCACCGATCGCACCATTCGTATCCATTGGCATGCCTGTCGAGCGTGGCCAGTAGAGATCAACCGTGACGCTTCTGGCTGCCTCGTCAAACGCCTTGTCGACTTCTCCAAAACTAAAAGTTCGGGAGTAGGCCTCGTTCTTACCGAGCGCCTCATGCACGAGGGGCGAACCCTCCTCACGCGCCTTGAGCGGATCGAGCACCGCCGGCAAGACCTCGTACTCGATCTCAATCAGATCGCAGGCGTCTTCGGCGATGTAGCGATTCTCGGCTACGACAACGGCGACGCACTCGCCGTAATGACGAACCTTCTCGATCGCGATCATGTCGTGCTGAATACCCGGGTTCATCGAGAACGATGGCAGCGGATTTGCGTGCTCCTTGACATCTTGACCCGTCAAGACGCGCACGACGCCGGGGAGCGCCTCGGCCTTCGAGGTGTCGATGCTCTTAATGCGCGCGTGCGCGTGCGGGCTGCGCTTGATCGCTGCATGCAGCATGTTCGGCAACGTGATGTCATCGATATAGCGGCCCTCGCCACGCAAGAAGCGCGGGTCCTCAACACGATTGATGCTCTTACCGATCCAGCGCAGACCAGCGTCGCCCGGTGCGGTATCGCCCGCAATCCGCGAGGCATTCGGATCCTGTTCGATCTCCATGATCAGGCCCCCTTCCCGGCGGACGCAGCCGCACGAATCGACTCGACAATCTGCTGATAGCCCGTACAGCGACACAGCACCCCGCTGATCGCCTCGCGGATCTGATCGTCGGTACCACCATCGGGGTTGGCGTCCAAGTACTCCTTGGCCGTCATCAGCATGCCGGGCGTGCAGTACCCACACTGCAGCCCTGCGTTGTCGTTGAACGCCTGCTGCAACGCGTTGAGTGTCCCATCGGGGGCCGCGAGCGATTCCACGGTCTCGATTGAGGCTCCATCCACCTGCACTGCAAAGAGCAGACACGAGCGGACGGTCTGCCCGTCCAACAAGATGTTGCAGACGCCGCAAAAACCGTGCTCGCAGGCGACATGTGTGCCAGTCAATTCCAAGTCCTCGCGAAGAAAATCGGACAGGGCCTTGCGCGGCTCGACCGCTCGCTCGTAGGTTCGACCGTTGACCGTCACCGTGACAAGCTGGTTCTCGATGGTGCTCATGCGACTGCCTCCTGGGCATTGACCCACGCATCGGCAAGAGCGCGCCGCGTGAGCGTCACAGCGAGACGGCGGCGATGGGCACCACTCGCCTCGATATCGGTCGGAGGATCAAGGCCAGCCAAGGACTGCACAACATCCTCAATCGCCGCATCGTCGACCACTCGACCAACGAGCATGCTCGCGACGTCGATGCTCAGCGGTGTGGGCGCTGCGCGCAGCAACACCAACGCTGCGCTGCTACAGACGCCGTCGGCGATTGTGATTGATGCCGCCGCCGCTGCGGTTGCATAATCTCGGTAGCGAGGGCTCGCCTCGTGAAAGCCAAAACCAGTGCCGGCAGGCGCGGGCGGAAACTGCACCTCGGTGACCAACTCGTCGGCAGCGAGTGCCGTCTGATTCGGCCCGAGGAAGAAGTCTTTGGCAGCAAGCGTGCGCTGCGCCTTGGTCGAGCGCACAGTGATCGTTGCACCGAGCAACGTTGTCGTTGCGGCAAGCTCGGCCCAGGGCGCTGCAAAGGCGATCGAGCCACCGACGGTACCCCGATGACGTGTCGTGTGAAAGCCCGCGTACGAGCCTGCCTCACGGAGCAGCGGGTGGACAGCAGCGACGCCGTCATGCGTGACGAGTGTCTGCTGGCGAACGAGCGCACCGACAGTTACCGCACCCGCATCGACAGAGATCCCGTCGAGACCAACGACACGATTGATGTCGATGATCGTTGCGGGCTTCTCAACGCGCAGGCGCATGCGCGGCACAAGGCTCTGACCGCCTGCCAAGACACGGGCGTCGGGCTCACTCGCGAGCAGCCCCAACGCCTGCTCAATGGTCGTCGGTGCGTGATAGGTAAAGGGCGCAGGCTTCATCGTTAGTCCAGTGCCAGTGGGTCGTTGGCGCTGACGAGGTACTCAACGGTAATGAACGTCAGGTCCTCGTCGCCGATGTTCTCTAGGTCGTGCATCAGCGATCCACCCTCGTCAAACCACAGTGCCGCGTATTGGCCGACACCGTATTCAGGAAAGCGCGTCGAGCCGTCCTCGAAATGGCTGCGAGCGAGGCCGCCCGAGGTGCAGATCCAGAAGTAGTCGAGGACGTGGCGATGGGCGGTGCAGCGCCCGCCCGGCGGGATGCAGATCCTCCACACCCGGGCGTGCCTGTTCTCGTCGACGAGCTCCATGCCGACGTGCCCGTCAGCCGTGTGCGCCGCGAACTCGGCCTTCAGCTCGTCGGTCCAGCCGACAAATGGCTCAGTGGATTCGTGTGTGCTCATGGTGCGACTTTAGGGCGTGGCGACGATCAGGGCAATATCGGATGTTTGATCAACTTCCTAATGGGGTCAGACCCTTTTAGGAAGTTGATTGCGATACTTACGGCATGGCGATTGCGACCAAGCCCCCCACGCGCTCTGCGGCGGACCAGCGCTACCGGCAGGTGTCCGGCTGGCTGGCTGGCCTGCCCGAGCCGCTCGATCCGCGCGATCCATTGCCGGGTGACCAGCAGGCCGATGTGGCAATCGCTGGCGGTGGGCTGACTGGCCTCTGGACCGCGTACTGCCTCGCCAAAGGCGACCCGCGTCTGCGCATCGTCATCTGCGAACGCGAGATCGTCGGCTATGGCGCCTCGGGACGCAACGGTGGCTTCCAATCGGCCGGCATGGCTGGCGAGATGCGCGTCTATAAGCAGTACGGCGGCATGGATAGTGTTCGCCGCGCTGAGCGTGCGTTTATCGACGGCATCGATTGGGTGGGCGACGTCGTCGCGCACGAGCAGATTGACTGCGGCTGGCACAAGGGTGGCGCGCTGCGGATCGCGACTTCGCCGACGCAGGCCGCCCGCGTCGAGGCCGGGGTGGCGGGCCGTCGAGCACGCGGCTTTACCGAGCAAGACGTCTGGGAGATCTCGCTCGACGAGCTCGAGCAGCGCGTGCGTTTCCATGGCGCCGTCTCCGCGACCTACACCCCACACTGCGCGCGGATCGATCCGGCCCGCCTGACGCGCGGCCTCGCCCGAGCCTGCGAAAACCTCGGCGTGACGATCTACGAGCAGACGCCCGTCACCGCGATCGAACCCGGACGACTCGTCTGCCAGCAAGGCACGGTCCAAGCCGACGTCGTAATCCGCGCGACCGAGGCCTTCACCCGCGATCTGCCCGGTGGCAAGCGCCGCTACCTGCGGATCTACTCCCACATGCTGCAGACGGAGGTGCTGCCCGACAGCGTCTGGGACGAACTTGGCTGGGACAACTGCGAGCCAATCGCCGATCAGCGCTACCACTTCTTCTACGCGCAACGCACGATGGACAACCGCATCACCCTCGGCGGACGAGGCACGTCGTATTACACCGGCGATCGCATCGCAGACACGAACGATCACAACGAGGCGATTTTTGCGCGCATCGACGAGGCGCTGCGTGTCCACTTCCCCGCCGCGCGTGAGGCCAAGATCGAGCATCGCTGGGGCGGCTCATTCGCCGCACCACGCGATTGGAGCATGCAGGTCGAATTCGACCCAACGACTGGGCTTGGCTCTGCTGGCGGTTTTGCCGGCCATGGGTTGACGGGAACGAGCATCGCCGGCCGCACGCTCGCCGATCTAATTCTGAAACGCGAAACGGATTTGCTGACGCTTCCCTGGGTGGGCCACACGTGCCGTAAATGGGAACCAGAGCCACTGCGGGCGATCGCGGCCAAGTCGATCTCGGGCATTTTGCTGAGCGCCGATGAGGTTGAGGAACGCACGGGACGGCCGGCGAAACGTGTGCGGATCGTCAGACGCTTCATGCCCGGGCGGTGATCAGCTTCCTATTGGGGTCAGACCCTTTTAGGAAGTCGGATCACCTAACCGAGCAATCGAGCGGCCGCTAACTTCCTAAAAGGGTCTGACCCCAATAGGAAGTTGATCAGATCAGATC
>JAEMTW010000278.1 GCA_016462095.1 Thermoleophilia bacterium | reverse complement strand
CAGTTCTCGGCCTGTCGCTCGCCTCGATCAGCGCGATCGTCGCAGCCTGCGGCGGTAGCAGTAGTGATGGTGGTGGTGCGAGCGTCGAGACGGCCGAAGGTGCCATCTCGGAGGCAACGACCGCCGCGGCCGTCGCCGGTGGCAAGATGATCTGGGGTATGTCGAAGCTCGGCTCTGAGGGCATCAACCCCGTCACGATGATCGACCTCGTCACGTACAACGTGACGGCGCAAGTCTTCGAATACCTCGTGCGTTCGGCGGCCGACCTGTCGGTGCAGCCGCAGCTCGCGAGCGAGTGGACCGCGAATCCGGACGGCACCGAGTGGACCTTCAAGTTGCGCGAGGGCGTGATGTGGGCGGACGGGACGCCGATGACGTCGGCCGACGTCGTGGCGACCTTCGATCGTCTGATTGAGGCTGGCAACTCGGCCCTCTCAGGTACGCTCGAAAAGGGTGGTACGACGGCGCCCGACGACACGACGGTGGTCTTTACGTTGGCCTCCCCGAACGGCAACTTCCCGTACCTAGTCTCCTCCGACAACACGCAGTCGCAGATCGTGCAGGCAGCGTGGACTGTCGAGAAGAACCTCGAGGCGGGTATGGGCGGTACGGGTCCGTGGATTGTGGACACACTCGATCCGGCAACCGGCGTCACCTACAAGCGCAACGAGGCTTGGTGGGGTGGCACGACGCCGCTCGACGAGATCGAGTTCAAGTTCATCGAGGATCCACAGGCGCAGATTGCGGCGATGGCTGCCGGCGAGGTCGACGGTCTCCCGGCCTTCTCCTACGACATCGGTGAGGTCCTGTTCCAGGACTCGAACATCAACATCGTCGAGATGAAGTCGGCGACTCACCGCCAGATCTCGATGCGCACCGACAAGGGCGCCTTGGCTGACAAGCGGCTGCGTCAGGCGATCGCTCTGACGTTCGATCGCGAGAAGATGGTGGAGAAACTACTTGGCGGTCGCGGCGCGGTGGCGAACGACAACGTGATCTTCGGTCTCTACCCGTACTCGGACACGTCCGTGCCTCAGCGCGCGAAGGACATCGAGAAGGCCAAGGCGCTGCTGGTCGAGGCTGGAGCCGAGGGACTCGAGATCGAGTGCCAGTACATCAAGGGTCTCGAGATGCCCGGACTTGCCCAGATCATGCAGGAGGGCGCGAAGGAGGCCGGCATCAACATTAAGATCGTCGGTGTCGACTACTCCGTCTACTACTCGAAGTACTGGTGCCCGGCCGAGCCGGCCGAGCCGCCGTGCTCGGGTGCCTCGGACTTCAACATCTGCGACTACGGGCATCGCGGTACGCCCGACGTGTACCTCAACGCTGCCCTCAAGACGGGCGGCGTGTGGAACTCGGCGCAGTACCAGAATGCCGAGTTCGACGGCCTGTTCAAGGAATTCCAAGGTGCCATCGACGTTGACGCCAAGATGGGCGTCTGCAAGAAGATCCAGGAGAACCTGATCGAGGAGACGCCGTACGGTATCGGCTACACGATCAGCGCCCTTGCGTGCAACAGCAATAAGTTCCAGGGCGTGGCCAATACGGCCATGGGCTTCACGTTCCTCGAGGCGGCTTCTCAGGCCTAAGCAGAGCAGATAGCCGCAGCACGTTGCGCGAGATTCGAGGGCCGGGGTGCCATCAGCGCCCCGGCCCTCGCTGTCTCGGCGATGGGACATTCGCGGCCAAGGGCTCTCATTCTGCGAAGCTATCGATGGCAAAAACACACTAGACTCATTATCCCGTGGCACTTTTTCTCATCCGTCGAATCGGTCTCGCGATTGTCACACTGCTGCTCTTGACGGTGATCGTCTTTGCGCTGTCGAACGTTCTTCCTCAGAATGTGGGTCGCGCGATCCTCGGGCCGTTCGCTCCACAGGAGTCCGTCGACGAACTCAATCAGCGGCTCGGGACCGACAAGCCCCTCGCCGTGCAATATTTCAACCAGATGAAGGGCTACGCGGTACTCGATTTCGGCGAGTCG
>JAEMTW010000093.1 GCA_016462095.1 Thermoleophilia bacterium | reverse complement strand
GCAACGTGTCGTCATCAATGACGATCTTCTGCTGGTCGGCGTAGGCGTCGAGCGCCAGTTCCTCGCGCACCTCGCGCGCGGCCTCCGGCATCAACTCCATCGCGAGACTGTTGAGGTCTCGACCCATCATCTGCATGTACTGCTCAAGCTGAATGCCCTGCTGGCCGAGCGAACGCGCCATTGTCTGGAGGCGATCGTCGATGCGTCGACCAACCATCGACGGCGGAATCTCCACGATCGCCTGCGCGCCGAGGTCTTGCAGCACGTTGCGTCGGAACTGTCCGTCGGCCTCGCGCAGCGCTGTCTCCTCGCGGGCGGTCTTGATGTCGTCCCGCAGCTCGGCGAGCGTGTCGAAGCCGGCCATCTCTTTCGCAAACGCATCGTCGAGGTCAGGCAGCACGCGAGCGCGGATCTCCTTGGCGGTAATCGTGAAGACTGCCTCGCGGCCGGCGAGCTTCTTCGGCTTCTGCTCGGCGGGAAGCGTCATCGTGACCTCGCGCGACTCACCCGTGCGCATCCCGATGATGGCGTAGTCCAACTGGTCGAGCAGGCGACCCGCTCCGGCCTCCACCAACAGATCCGTTGCCTGGGCGTCCTTGATCAGGTTGCCATCGACAGCACCGCTCATGTCGACGAGCACCTGATGACCCGCCTCAACGGCAGCGTCGATCGGCTGGAAGGTTGCTCCCGCCGTGCGAATACGCTCAATCTCGGCGTCGATCACTTCGTCAGTCGCCTCGACCGTCGGGCGAACAGCCTGCAGCTCAAGCTTGGCTGGCAGCTCGGCCTTCGGTGGCACCGAAACGATCCCGGTGAAGCTGAAGGTCTCGCCGGGAACCGGCATCTTCGGCCAGTTGATCTCGGGCTGATCGATCCCATCGATGGCTGCGGCGCTACAGGCGCGCGTCCACCAACCGTTGATGTGCGAGCGCAGGGCCTCCTCTGCGAGCGCTTCTTCGCCGACGCGCTGACGCACGACTGCGACGGGGGTCTTGCCCGGCCGGAAGCCTGGGACGCGAACATCCTTGGCCATATCGGCAAGGGCATGTTCGAACGCGTGATCGACGTCATGAGCGTCGATCTCTACGCTGACTTTGACCTTGTTGTCTTCGAGGTTCTCTACGGCAGTTTCCATGCGTGTTTTTCTCCGACGAATCAACCCTGTGCGGGGACGGGCATCCTAAAGGATCAGCGCGAGCGTTCGACCCGATCGACCGACATCACCGAACGAACTGACCGAAGATCACGACCGAACGACATGCGGGCGAGAGGACTTGAACCTCCACGGGGTTTCCCCCACCAGGACCTAAACCTGGCGCGTCTGCCATTTCGCCACGCCCGCGTCCGGGCAACCGTACCGGACGGGACGCCGCCGCGGGGCGCAACCCACATCCCCCACTACTCGGCGTCGGGCACGACCTCGCCGCCGTAGGTGCCAAAACGACCCCAGATGCGCTCTGCATCGTCGAGTCGGCGACCGATGCTGGCTGGATTCCGTTCGAGCAACGTTGCCGCCAACAACTCGACAAGGAAGATGCCTGTCACGGCCGTCGGGAACGGTGCCGGCGAGTCGTCGGCGCAAATCAAGGTCTCGGTTGCGTACTTGGCGGCAGGCGCGGCTGGCGAGTCGGTCACGAGGACGACGGGTGCTCCGGCTTCATGGAAGAACGACGCCACCTCTGTCGTCACCTTGGCGTAGCGACGGAACGTGAAAGCCAACAGCCGATCCTCGGGCCCGACACCGATCAGCCGGTCGGCCAAGGCCGATTCGCCCGCCTCGACGCGCACCACGTTAGGCAGCATCGGGTTCAAGAGAAAATAGGCGTACTCCGCAACCGCAGCACTGGCCCGCTGACCGAACACGTGGATCCAACCCTCGCCCGACTCAAGCAGAGCCGCCGCGCGATCCAGGCTGGCCGGTGGCGTGTTCTCGGAAACCGCGCGCAAGTCGCTTTCGACTGCCTCCAACCAGCGGTCCACGAGCGTCCCAGAGCCCACCACCTCTGGTTCGTGGTCGCCACCAAGACGATCTCGGATACCGGTCTGCAGCGCCTCCTGCAGTCCACTAAAACCGCCATATCCAAGACGGGCCCCGAAGCGGACGACTGCGGCCTTCGAAACCCCGGCCGAGATGGCCAGCGCGTCGGCAGAGCCAAAGGCCACGCCTGTGGCGTCGCGCAAGACCGCCTCGGCGACTCGTTGGTCGTTTGGCGAGAGCTCCTCGAGACGATCGCGAATGCGATCCAGTGGATCGTTGCCTTGCTCGGTCACGCCGCGACCGTACCAGACGTCGTCGCGTCCCCGCAGGCCAGTCGGTACGGTTCAGCCATGGCACGCATCTTCTCGGGCATCCAACCAACGGGCGACAAACACATTGGCAACTACCTCGGCGCGATCCGGCACTGGGTCGCGGGGCAGACCGAACATGACTGTCTCTACAGCATCGTTGACCTGCATTCGATCACCGTTCCCGTCGAACCGGCAGCGCTGCGCGAAGCCACGCTCTCGTTGGCGACCCTGCTGTTTGCCGCGGGTCTCGACCCTGCGAAGTCGACCCTGTTTGCCCAGAGCCACGTCTCTGAGCACATGGAACTGGCGTGGTATTTGAACTGCACCGCCACGATGGGCGAGCTGCGTCGGATGACGCAATTCAAAGACAAGTCGGGTGGCCAGGAGTCGGTCTCCGTTGGTCTCTTCGATTATCCCGTGTTGCAAGCGGCTGACGTCCTGCTGTACCAAGCCGGCTTGGTCCCAGTGGGTGAAGACCAACGCCAGCACCTCGAGCTGATGCGCGACATCGCGATCCGGTTCAACGGACGCTACGGCGATACGTTTGTCGTCCCTCAGGCTCAGATACCGCCCACCGGCGCGCGGATCGTCGACCTGCAGGAGCCAACCAAGAAGATGTCGACTACGGGTGGCACCGAGCAGGGCACATTGCTTTTGCTCGATTCGCCTGCTCGGCTACGCAAGAAGGTGATGTCGGCAGTCACCGACTCGGACGGTGTGGTGCGCGCCGATCCCGAGAACAAGCCTGGCATCACGGGTCTCCTTTCCCTGCTGTCTGCGATCGAGGACGTGCCAATTGCCAGCCTCGAGGAGCGCTATGACGGCAAGGGCTACGGCGACTTTAAGAGGGATGTCGCCGAGGCCGTAGTGGCGCTCGTCGAACCGCTGCAGGCACGACATGCCGAGCTGTCCTCGGACCCGGGTGAAGTTGTTCGTCTGCTCAAGATCGGTGCGGACCACGCACGCTCGCTGGCCGTGCCGACGGTCGAACTGGTGCGCGAACGCATTGGCTTCGCGCCACGCGGCTAACCGAATCGTTCGCGCGATCGTCGCGCTAGGCGCGCCATCGTGCCAGGAGCAACCGCCTGCGCCACGCCGGCAGCGCGCCACCACTCTGGGTGAAACGATTCGGCACGCCGACGCTCAAGCGCTCGCACGATCGTCTCGGCGCAGCGATCATCCGTAATCACTGCATGCCGCAACCAGCGATGGTTCCGTAGACGATCGTGTGGGAATGCTGCGGTGGCCACAGGTCCAGGGTTTGCCGTCAAAACGTGCACCCCAACCGCGGCCGCCTCGACATGGAGACCGCGTGACCAGGCAATCGCCGCATGTTTTGCTGCTGCGTAATGGGGCGCCGAGCCAGTCGCCACGGTACCCGCCACGCTGACGACGTTGACGATTGAGCCGCGCGCTGCGACTAAACCAGGCCAGGCGGCTGCCGTGACGCGCACCATCGCGAGATAAAGCAGATCGATCGCACGCGAGGCCTCGTCGGGGTGGTGATCAAGCAGCGGCGTGCGAAACGGTCCACCTGCATTGTTGATCAATAGTCGGATCCGAGGCGACTCGGACAGGCGAGTCGCCAGCACGGTCAGGCCCTCTTGCGTCGCGACGTCTGCGACCAACGTCTCGCATTGAAGCTCATGGCCCGCCGCAGCCAGTCGCTCTACGCCTCGAGCAACGAGTAGCAGTTGACCGTCGGGACGTCCGAGGCGACGCGCCAGTGCCAAGCCAATTCCGGCCGAGCCGCCCGTCACTACTGTCAGGTCGCATTTGCGCATTGCTGTTGGAGCGTACCCCGCCGCACGGTACACTCGGGTCGTGCATCCCGTTCCAGAACCTCCGCGTCGCGTCGAAGTGACGATCACAACCCGCACGCTCATCCGGGTGCTGCTGACGGCGTCCGCCTTTTTGCTGCTGATCTACGTCTTCTGGCAGGTGCGTGCGATCGGCGAGTTGGTCCTGATTGCCACCTTCTTGGCGTTGGCGCTCAACCCGTTGGTGACGCTGCTGGAGCGCAAGATTGGCAATCGCCGCGGCGTAGCCTCCGTCATCGTTGTCCTCGGCCTGATCATCGTTCTGGTGGCGTTCCTCAGTGCGCTCCTGACGCCGCTCTACGAGGAGACGCGCTCGTTTGCCACGCGTGCGCCGGGACTACTCGATGAGCTGCGCCGCTGGGGCCCGTTTCGCGAGCTCGACGCACGCTACGACGTGATTGATCGGCTCAGCGAAGGAGCCTCGGAGTACTCGAGCAGGTTGCCCGAACAGGCTGGCAGTTTGCTGGGTGTCGCGACAGCTGTCGTGACCGGGTTTGGCAAGAGCCTCACGGTGTTGTTTATGACGCTTTTCCTCCTGCTCGAGATTCCGCGCTTTCTACGCACGATCACCGAGCTACTGCGACCAGGCCATGCCGCGCGCTCGCTGGAAGTGTTTGATCAGGTCAACGGGACGATCGCGCGGTGGACGATTGGAGTGCTCTTTATCGCCACGATCGCCGGCACCCTAACGGGCGTCACTGCCTGGGTCCTAGGTGTCCCCTTCGCGCTGGCACTCGGACTGCTCGTGGGGTTGCTTGACATCGTTCCGCTGGTTGGCGCCACGATTGGCTCGATCGTGGCGGTACTGGTTGCGCTGACAACGTCGCTGACAGCCGGCATCATCATGCTGGTGGTGGCGGTGGTCTACCAGTTCGTGGAAAACCACATCATTCAGCCCGTCGTGATGCGCAAGAGCATCGACGTCTCGCCCTTCATCGTCGTCGTCAGCGTGCTGGTCGGTGCATCCCTGCTTGGTGTAATCGGCGCACTGCTGGCGATTCCCGTCGCCGGCTCCGTGCAAGTCGTCCTGAGGCGCCTGCTCGATGTGCGCCGCGAGCGGATCGCCGCTGAGCGACAGCTGATCTTGGATCTTGACGGCGGTCAGGATGATTCGACGCGCACTACGACATGAGTAAGCGACTTCAGGTGCAGGTCGTCTCGGATTTTCTTTGCCCTTTTTGTCGGGTCGCCTGTGAGCGAGCAAGCTGGTTGGAAAGCGAGTACGACGCCCAGATCGAGTGGCTTCCGTGGGATCTTCACCCCGAGTATCCCGCCGAGGGCATTCCTCGCTCCGAACTTGTGGCCAAGTACGGCGCTGAGCATTTCGCCAACGTGGCGCAGATGTTTGCGGACTGCGATTTCACGTACGCACCGCATCCTGAGCGCGTACCCAACACGCAGCTAGCGTTGGAGCTGGGTGAGCTCGCCCGCTCGGCCGACCTGCACGCGGAATACCACGACGCCGTGATGGTCGCGATGTGGGAGCAAGAGCGCGATGTCGCCGACCCTGCCGTGCTGAGTGAGGTTGCGATTGGTGTCGGTCTTGACCCCGCAGCAGTTGCCGAGGCAATCGAGTCGAGGCGCTTCCGTGCACACGTGATTCAGTGCACTGAGGAGGCACACGCCGCAGGGATTACAGGCGTGCCGGCTTTCATTTTTGAGGAACGCTATCTCTTGATGGGTGCGCAGCCACATGCCGCCTTTGAGAAGCTGATTGAGCAGGTTCGAGCCGATCAGGCAGAGGACGTCGCTTCTCACTAGGAATCGAACATATGTTCGATTAGACTGGGAGGATGCTGCTCGCCCTGCTCCTGCCACGCCTCTCGCTCAGCGTTGCACTCGCCGCACATCCACAGCCGCAAGGCGTGCCCGTGGCAGTCGGTCCTCCACCCTTCGGTGAGCCACGGATTGGTCTGCCCTCCGCGATCGCTGAGGCCAGTGGCGTCCGCAGTGGTATGCGACTATCCGCAGCCCTGACACTCTGCCCAGGGCTCGCACTTGTGCCTCCCGATCCAGTTGGAGTGCAGCTGCGAGCAGCTCGACTGATCCGCGATATCGCTGCGTTGGGTCTGCCCGTCGAGGAGATTGGCAGCGGCCGTGCTCTGATTGATGCCGAGCCCGGCCTGCGCCTCTATGGCGGTCCTCAACGGCTCCTTCACCGCCTGCACGAAGTTGCTCCCGACGAGGCACTGCAGATTGGTGCAGCGCCTTCGCGCTTTGCCGCCTTGATGGCAGCACGGCTTGCCCGTCGGCGGCCACGAATACTTGGGCGCGACGACGTGCAGGAGACAATCGCACCGCTACCCGTCGCGCTACTGCACGAGGATGGCGGCACACCAGCAGAGATCTGTGAAGCACTAAATCTCGTTGGCATCGACCGACTTGGTGGGCTGGCGTCGCTCAAACGGCTCGCGGTCCGCGATCGCTTTGGTCCGGATGGCGTGCGTGCCTGGCAGATGGCTCGCGGTGAGGACGGTGGCGTCATCGCTCCACGTGAGCCCCCACCACTGCTCCGCGCCGAGCTCGTGCCAGGCGAGCCAATTGCAACTGATCATGCGCTGGAACAGGCAGTCGAGCTGCTGCTCAAGCGCCTCCTCAGTGATCCTGCGCGGGGCGCAGCAGAACCACGCCTGCTGCGGTTGCAGGCACGCCTGATCACGGGCGAGTCCTGGCTCTGCGAAGCACCACTGCGCGAGCCGTGTGGTGACCAGCAACGGCTGCTGCTGGCGCTCCTACCTAAGGCTCGGCGACTACCCGCACCCGCAGAGCGGATCGCAATCAGTTTTGCCGAACTCGCCCCGGGTGCACAACAGTTGGCGCTGCTCGACCCGGCCGGCAGGGAACGCGAGCAGCGCCTGGCTGGTGCGGCCGCACAGGTGCGCTCGGCCCTTGGCACTGCCGCCCTGCTGCGCGTCGTCACGCTCGATCCGACCAGCCGTCTACCCGAACGGCGCTACGGGCTGGCTGCTCGATGAGTGGCCTGCTCCGAGGACTCGCCTCGCAGGCGCCACGACGCTGTCGCGTAACACTCGACGCACAACAC
>JAEMTW010000277.1 GCA_016462095.1 Thermoleophilia bacterium | reverse complement strand
TATCCCCAGTCGCTTCGATGAGGGGTATGGGTTAGCCGTCGAGACCGTTGAGCGTCTCCATGCCGAGGGAGCTCAACTGATCGTGACGGTCGACTGCGGGATCACGGCGGTCGAGGCTGCGGAGCGTGCGGCGGCGCTCGGTGTGACGTTGATCATCACTGATCACCATCGGCAGGCCGACTCCCTTCCGACCTGTCCGATTGTCGCGCCAGCGCTACGTGACCAATACCCATTTGCAGCGCTGTGTGGAGCAGGCACTGCGTACAAGCTGTTGGAGGGCCTCGTTGCCGCCTGTCAGGCCGATCCGGCGATACTCGATGGCGTCGTCGACCTGGTCGCGATCGCAACGATTGCCGATCTGGTGCCCCTGATTGACGAGAATCGGTCCCTGACGCGCCGCGGTCTTCGTCGGATTGGTGAGGGCAGGCGGCTGGGGTTGGAGGCGCTGTTGAAGGTGGCAAAGGTCGATAAGCGCGTGATTGACGCGGGTGCGATTGGCTTTCGCGTTGGGCCGCGACTCAACGCGGCTGGTCGACTGGAACACGCCGACGCAGCGTTGCGGTTGATGATGACGCAGGATCCGCGCGAGGCACACGAACTGGCAGAGCAGTTGGATAGCCTCAACCGTCGGCGACGAGCGATCGAGGATCGCATCCTGCGCGAGGCCATCGACGTGTATGAAGCCTCACCACAGTCTCGGCAAGACGCCCTCGGTATCGTGCTCGCCTCGGACGGTTGGCATGCGGGCGTCGTCGGCATTGTCGCCTCGAGGGTTGTTGAGCGCCTGCGTCGTCCCGTGGTCCTGGTCGCGCTGGACGGCGAGCAAGGGCAGGGCTCAGGTCGTAGCATTGAGGCGTTTGATCTCCACGCCGCCCTGGCGGTCTGCGATCCGTATCTCGAGCGCTGGGGTGGGCATCGAGCCGCTGCAGGCGTGTCGGTTCGCACCGATCAGGTCGATGCGTTTGCTGAGGCCTTTGCCGCCCATGCAACGGCCACGCTCCAGGGAGCCGATCTGCGTTCCACGGAACGGATCGATGCCGTCATCTCGCTGACCGATGTCACGATCGAGGTCGCGACGGATCTCGCGCGACTCGATCCCGTCGGGATGGGAAACCCAGCAGTCACGGTGATGATCCCCGCCGCGGAGTTGACCGATGTGCGTCGGATCGGCTCGGAGGGCAAGCACATCGATATGCGTGTCCGCACGGCGGCCGGCTCGTGTCGTGCGGTCGCCTGGAGCAGCGGTGATCGCTTTGACGAGCTCGCGAGTGGCGCACGGATGGATGTGGCAGCCCGCGTGGAGCGGTCGGTCTGGCAGGGTGCCGAACGAGTCGAGCTGATCACCCGCACGGTGCAGCCGCTCCCGGCAGACCTTCCGGTGCCGCTCGGGCTCTGCCTGACTCCCTGCGATCACACCTGTCAGTTGCTGCGGGAGTCGCCATTAGAGGAGCAGCAGTGTCTGGCTGAGGGAGTGGCGATCGAGGCGATGCGCGATGCGCGCGATGGCGGCGCGATTGCCGAGCTGACCCGACTGGCCGCCGCGGGCGCGGGCGTGCTGATCGTGGTGGCGGAGGTGGCGCGTCGGCGGAGCATGCTGTCGGCCGCGCTTCACCCAGAGCGGTTTGAGTTAAGCGGAGCTCTGCTGTTCTCTCGACTCTGCTCGGAGGCTGCAATCACTGAACGGTCGCAGCGTCTCCATGAGGGATCGTGGATCGCCTTGATCGATCACGACACGTTGACGGCCCATCCTGAGCTCGCAGAGCATTTTGTCGACGCGGTGCTGCTCGATCCTCCGCGCGGCGCCTGGCTTGCTCCAGCAGGTCCCAACTGGGTGCGGGTTGATGGGGCGGCAGAGCAGCGTTTCGCCGCCAGCGCGTACGGCGCTCCTGCCTAGGCTCCAGCCATCAGCTGCGTAGCGTCGATGGCAAGGAGGACACCACAACCGCGCGGATGTCATGTCCTCCCTGCAGGAGTGTGGTGGGGGATTGGCG
>JAEMTW010000092.1 GCA_016462095.1 Thermoleophilia bacterium | reverse complement strand
TCCTAATGGGGTCAGACCCTTTTAGGAAGTTAGAGGCCTCTGGATTGCTCGGTTTTTTTTGATCAACTTCCTAAAAGGGTCTGACCCCATTAGGAAGTTGATCTACGATGCGCGGAGTGCTGCTCGCCTCGATCCCTAGCCCGTCGTCGCCCTACGTCTTCCAAGCCGGCTCGTTTGGGCTGCGCTGGTACGGCTTGCTGATCGCGATTGGCATTGGCGTCGCGATCTGGATTGCGCGGCGCGAATTTCGCCGCCGAGGCTGGGATCCGGAAGGCGTCTACACGCTGGCGATGTGGGCCGTGCCCGCCGGCATCATCGGCGCGCGCCTCTATCACGTCGCAACCGACTGGCACCTCTTCTCCGACGATCCGGCACGGATTATTCAGATACAGCAGGGCGGGCTCGGGCTCCCCGGAGTGATCATTGGTGGAGCGATCGGAGCGACGATTGCCGCGCGTCGATTGGGACTGCCAGCGCTTGGCGTCTTCGACTGCATCGCGCCCGGCCTGATCTTGGCACAGGCGCTCGGCCGCTGGGGAAACTGGTTCAATCAAGAGCTCCCTGGCGGACCCAGCAACCTGCCATGGGCCGTCGAGATCGACCCGCAGTATCGGCCCGCGCAATACCTCGATGTCGCGACGTTCCAGCCGACGTTCCTCTACGAATCGCTCTGGAACCTGGGTGTCTTTTCTGTCCTGATCTTGCTGGTGATTCCGCGCTACTGGAATCGTGCCCGCTACGGCACCGTCTTCGCTGCCTACCTTTTTCTGTATGGCGTTGGTCGTGTCTGGGTCGAGGCTCTCCGCATCGACGCGGCGCACGTGTTTTTTGGCGTGCGCCTCAACGACTGGGTCTTCGGGATCGTCGTGATCCTCGCCGCAGCCTTCCTCGCGCGCTCGTTTAGTCGTTTGCAGCCCGCGCCCGACGCGCTGCTGTCGCAAAAGGAATAGCCGCCAGCGCGAGCAGCGCCGACAACACGAGACCCGCCAGGTAGGCACCGTCGGCAAAATGGCTTGCTCCCTCCAACGCATTGCCCGGATTGGCAGGGCCGCCGGCAAGCGACCAGCCGAGTGTCGCGGCGATACCGAGCAGCGCGATCGACATCAGCGTTCCGAAGCGCGCAGCCGCCAGGTTGATCGCCGACTGCATACCCTCGTCGCCGGCAGGTGACAGTTGCAACACCGCGTGCGTGACCGGCCCAGCCATGCAGGCCATTCCCAAGCCGAGCAGGATCTCGGCTGGGATCACAACCCAGACGCGGCCATCGGCGAGAAACAAGGCAGGAATCACGCTCACCGCCGTCAGCAATGGTCCGAGACGCAGCATCAACTGCATGTGATTGCCCGCTGCGAAGGCGGTCAGGCGGCTCGATGTGAGCATCACCATCAGACTCATCGGCAAGAGCAGAAAGCCGGTCATGATCGGCCCGTAGCCGAGCGCCGACTGCAGGCGAATCGAAATCAGCAGACCCATCGTCAGTGGAGTCGACCAGGCGAGGATCGTATAGACGTGGACACGGTTCATCAGACGGTCGCGAACGGCACGTGGCGGGATCATTGGCTCGGGGAAGCGCCGCTCGTGCCACACGAACACGAGCACGACGAAACTGCCGGCTGCGAGCAGCCCGAGTACGAGTGGATCGAGCAGGCCGCGCGTGGGCCACTCGATCAGACCGGCCGTCAAGAGGGCAATTGCAGTTGCGATAATGGCGCCGCCAACCAGGTCGATTCGGCGCTTTGCTTGAGGCGAGTCGATAATGCCGCGGGCAAACCAGACCGCCACCATCAGCGCCGGAATTACGACCAGAAAGGCCCAACGCCAGCCGAACAGACCGCCTACGACACCACCGAAAGCGGGTGCGATCGAGGCGGAGAGGCTGGTGCCAGTCACCCAGATACCGATTGCCCGGGCTTGGCGCTCGGGTGCAACCGAGGTGCGCAGGATCGCAATTGATGCGGGCGTCAGCAAGGCGGCAGCGACCCACTGCAGGGCGCGGGCACCGATCAGAAAGTCGGCCGAAGGTGCGAGTCCGACGAGCAGCGTGGCGACGATGAAGGCGACGAGGCCGACCTGCAACATCCGCTTGTGGCCCCAGACATCGCCCATCACGCCAGCAGGCAGCACGAATGCCGTCATCGTGATCAGATAGGCATTGACGATCCACTGCTCCTGCGCGAGGCTCGTCTGCAGGTCGTTACGAATGTCGGGCAAGACAACATTGACGATCGAGATGTCGATAAAGATCGCGCCCGTCGCGAGGATGCAGGCGAACAGCGTCTTGCGTTCATAGAAGCCGCGCAGCAGCATCAGTGGTCGAGCGCCTTGGCGATGCGTTGGCCGTGCATGGAGAGCACCGTACCGTGATCGGCGCACCACGTCTGTCGAGACAAGTATTCACGACAACCATTCACCACTAGACTCAGCGCGTGGCTGTCACCGAAGAACGCGACGTGGTCATCGTTGGTGCCGGCATCGCCGGTCTGACAGCCGCGCGCGAATTGCGCGCCCACGACCCGCTCGTGCTTGAGGCCTCGGATCGCGTTGGCGGGCGCATCTGGTCGAAGCAGTGCGGCGAGCTGGCGATGTCGGTTGGCGCCCATATGTTTCCGCCGCCCGATTCGGTGATTGGTGGCTTCGTCACGGAGTACGGCCTCGACGTCCTCAAGATCACGGGGTCGATGCTCAATCTCGCGCTGCAAGACCGCGTAATTCAGGACGCCCGTCCCGAGCTGATGCCCTTCAAGCTACCGCTCTCGCTGCGTGGTCGAGCCTCCTTCGCCCGTGCGGGGTTGAAGGTCAAGCGGATCGGTGACGAGTACATGCGGCTCGCTGTCCAGCAGCCGGGCGAGACTGCAGCCGACGTGCGTCTACGGCTCTTGCGGTACGGTGGCGACGAATCGTTCGCCGATTTTCTTGGCCCTTTGCACCCCGAGGCCGAGCAGATCTTTCGCGCACTCTGCAATCGCACGATCGCCGAGCCGGACGAGATCTCCGTCTCTGCGATGGCCGCGCTGTTTGGACATGTCTGGGACACGGGCGATCTTGGTCGCAACATGCGTGGCGGCTCCGGGCTGCTGCCCGAGGCGATGGGTCGCGAACTCGCCGACCAGATCCGGCTCCAGACGCGGGCGACGAGCCTCGCCTTCGACGGCGCCGGCGTGACGGTGGGCTTCCAGGGGCCCGATGGAGCAGGCAGCGTGCGGGCGCGTGCGGCAATCGTTGCCGTGCCAACGCCCGACCTAATTCCGTTTATGGCCGATGCGATGACGCCGGGTTTTCGCTCGGCGATCGATCGCGTCACCTTCGGTCCACACGTCGTGCTGAGCATCCGCACGGGCGAGCGCGAGCCGATGCCGTGGGACGACCTCTATTCGATCTTGACGCCGGACTACGCGTTCAACATGGTCTTCAACCACACCAACTCGCTCTACGCAGCGGGCACGCCAAAGCAGGGGAGCGTGCTGATGGTCTACGGCGGTGCGCAGCGCGGCTATGCGCTGCTCGGCAAGAGCCATGCAGAGATCGAGGAGATCTTTTTGCGTGACCTCGATCGTCTCTATCCGCAGGTGCGCTCGAACATCGTCGAGACGTGGGTAATGCCGTGGGCACACGCGGGAGCATTCGCGGCGCCGGGCCGGTGGCGCGCGCAGGAGACGCTGGAGCGCGGCCTTGGTGGGCGTGTCTTCCTGGCTGGCGACTGGGTCAGCGACTTCGTTTCGATGGAGACCGCGGCGCTGACAGCGATTGATGCCGCCGCCAACGTGCGTGGCGTGATCGAGCGCGGTGGCGTTCAGCAGCCTCCCACTCGCCCGGTTGTCGTGCCGCGCGATCCGAAGGCGACGAAGCGCGTGCAAGCATTCTTCGGCGATGCCTCGGCGCCCGAGGAGTAACGCCTAGCGCGAGCGAACGCGGATCTCGAACGAGGCGACGAAGGTCGAGCCTGGCGTCACTTCGCGAAGATCGTCGCCGGTAATCAGTGCATTGGTCGGTGCGGTCATCGGCTCAAAGCAGATGAAGTCCGCGTCGGCGGGCGCGTAGACCTGCGCACAACGATAGGCATCGCCGAACGCCACCTCGATCAGGCGCTCCGCCGTCTCGACACGAAAGATCGCGGGTGCGGCGAGCGAGAGGTACAGGTCGTCATAGGTATCCGTGCCAAGTTCGCGCCAGCCCTCCTCGGCGCGCTCGATGTCGCCGGTCGGGAGCCCACGCTCGTTGAGCACCGCGTGCGTGCGCACGGGGAGCTCGATCCGCCAAGTCGAGCGATCGCCGCCCGGCGCGAGGTAGGGGTGAAAGCCAAAGGAGAGCGGGACGGGCAGGTTCTCCTCCGCGATCACGACGAGCGTCGTGCGGAGACCATGGGCATCGAGTTCGTGGGTCAATTCGACGCGGTGCGGAAACGGGAAACCCGCCAGCAGATCGGGGTAGGCGCCAAATTCGATCGCGGCGGTAATCGCGGCGAAGTGCTCGGTGCAGGTCGTACCCGTCACCTGCCAGCGTGGACTCGCGATCAGGAGGCCATGGATGGGGAGGCCATGGTCGTCGAGGCGCAGCGGCATTGCGGTGGGGTGGAGGTCGACGGCCACGCTGCCGACCTTGTATGTCACACCACTGAGTCGATTTGCCCAGGGATAGAGCAGCGGCACGCCGAAACTCGAGCCATGATCGCGATACGCGGATAGCCCACCACGCTGGCCCAGCACCTCAACGCCCGCGTGCTTGAGTGACGCCACGACCATGCCGACGGTGGGCACGATCGTCGCGCTGAGATCGCCAACTGTGAGCACGACGGAAGGGGAGCCGTCGAGCTCGCCAGGGGTGATTTCTGCGGTCATTGACGGGCAGGCTATCCGTCCGGCTACAGGTACGTCATACTTACGGCACGCCTGAAGAGGAGAGACCACGATGAATCCGCTTACTGACTTTGCCGCACTTCCCGCAGACGCCCACAAGGGCGAGTGGCTGAACTGGTCCAAGATGGCCGACTTCGAGAATCAGTCGCCGCCGGTGATCGTGACGGGCGAGGGTGTCTATGCGATCGAGAGCAACGGCAATCGCCTGCTCGACGGCGTCTCGGGACTCTTTACGACCCAGATCGGCTACTCGCATGGCGCCGAGATCGGCAAGGCAGCAGCAGCGCAACTCGAGACGCTCAGCTTTTACCCCAACTGGGCCGCCACGCACCCGTCGGCGCTTGCGTTGACCGATCGCATCCTGGGCCTCGCGCCCGATCGCATGGCTCGCGTGCTGTTGACATCGGGTGGTTCTGAGTCGGTCGAGTCCGCGCTCAAGCTGGTCCGCCAGCACTTCCTCGCCCAGGGCCACGGCCTCAAGCGCAAGATCATCGCTCGCCGCGGCGCGTACCATGGCTGCACGATGGGCGCACTGTCGTTGACGGGCATTCCGCTCTCGCGCGTGCCGTTCGAGCCGCTCGATCCGAATGTCCGCCACGTGGTCAATACGCATCAACGCTCCTGCCTCTTCTGCCACGACAAGGGTGGCTGCACGCTGACCTGCGCCGATGCCATTGAGCAGGCGATCCTTGCCGAGGGCCCCGATACGGTCGCGGCAGTCGTCGTCGAGCCGATCCAGAATGGCGGCGGTTTGCCGCCGGCAGACGGCTATGGCGCCAAGGTCCGCGAGATCTGCGACCGCTACGGCGTGCTGCTCTGGTGCGACGAAGTGATTACCGGCTTCGGCCGCGTTGGTGGCTGGTTCGCCTCGGATCGTCTGGGTTTCAACGCCGACATTTGCACGTTTGCCAAGGGCATCACCTCCGGCTACGCGCCGGGTGGTGGCGTGATCTTTACGGAGGCCGTTGGTGCTCCGCTGATCAACGCCGAGGCAATGTACGCGCACGGCTTCACCTTCGGTGGGCATCCGCTGACGTGTGCCGTGGCGTTGACGAACCTCGACATCATGGAGCGCCTTGGTGTGATCGAGAACGTGCTCGCGAACGAGGACTACTACGCAGCCGCGATGGCCGACGTTGCAGCCAGCAGCGAGCTCGTCGTCGAGGCGCGTGGCAAGGGCTTTTATCACTCGCTCGAGTTGACCGATAACGCCTTGACGGCTCCCGTCGCGGGTGCGACTCGCAAGCGTGGGGTGATCGTTCGACCCGACGTGCGCGTCAAGCCGATGATCGTGACGGCCATGCCGCTGATCTCCGAGCGCTCGCATATCGACGAGTTGGCCGATGCACTCAAGGCCGCACTCGTTGACGTCAAGGGATAGTGCGTGGATGGTGGGTCAGGCAGATTCGGTCTGCCTGACCAAGCCAACGCCTGGGAACCACCCTGAGCGTCAAACTATGGCCGAAACGTCATAATTTTACCGCGAGGCGCAATTCTCTGTAGTCTTGCTGAACCGCATCAGTGCGCCCGTCTTTTTCGGTAGTGCATTGAGGGCGGTACCCATGAGAGGTTTGCGTGATGGAGCGGACGGCTGAGACAGCGGAAAATCGTCGAACACGACTTTTGGTGGTCGCTCGCGGCGTGATTGCGGAGCAGGGAGTTGCGGCCTGTACGTTTCGGACCTTGGCGAAGGCCGCAGGGACTTCGACGCGTCCCTTTACACACGCGTTTGGCACGCGCGACGCGCTGATGCTCGCCGTTGCTCTGACAACGTGGGACAACAAGGGCCTCGTTGTGCGCACAGTCATCACCGAGATTGACCGCCCCGGCTATTGGAATTGTATCGACGAGTTAACTGAGATGGGTGAGGCCTGGCTCCCAGTGTCGGATGAGCGCGCGCATGGCAAGCGTATTTATCTCGAATTCGTGATGTACAGCCTGAGTCATCCGGAGCTGGGGAAGACGCTCCTGAGTTTTAGTGACGCAGCGAATGCTCACATTGCCGTGATTGTGGCGGAAGGACAGCGACGCCAGCAAGTGCGGACCGATCGGACGGTGCAGGAGCTTGTGATGGCATTTTGGAGTTACTTCGAAGGACTCGCGCTCTCGACTCTCTATGAGCCCAAGGCTCTGCCACGGGACATGTTGGTGGGACTCTGGCGCGACGGCCTACGGCGCCTGCTCCAGCCCTAAGGGCGAGCGGTGGCGCAGAGCGTGGGCCGGATGTCACAAAGGGGTCAGACCCTTATGTGACATCCGGTACGGCCGGAGGTCGTCTGATGTCACATAAGGGTCTGACCCCTTTATGACATCCG
>JAEMTW010000091.1 GCA_016462095.1 Thermoleophilia bacterium | reverse complement strand
GGAAAGTCCTGAGTCCACGCGATCAGGCGCTCGGACCACACGTCCGCCGTGACGGTCTCGTGGTCTGCGGCGAGGTGATAGCCACCCTCCGTGACAAGCTGACTCGCAGCGACATCGAGGCCGATCGCGATCTCGTCGCCGGGCACAAAACCCGCGCGTTCGATCGCAGCCACAAGTATTTCGAGACCATCGCGATTGCCAAGATCGGCGGCGAAGCCACCCTCGTCGGCTCGAAGTAGCGTTCGTCCGCGAGCGCGCAGTTCGTCAGCCAGTGCGGCGAGTACACGCGCCACGTGCTCGATTGCCTCCGGAAACGTCGTTGCCGCCACGGGAATCGCAAGATAGTCCTGGAGATCAACGCTGTGCTCGGCGTGCAGCCCGCCCGACAGGGCGTTGACCATCGGCCTTGGCAGCACGGATGACTGATCGCCACCCAGGTGCTGCCACAGCGGCACGTCTTGCGCCAGCGCGGCAGCGCGCGCTGTCGCCACCGAGGCAGCGAGGATCGCGTTGCCGCCGAGACGCGAGCAGTTTGGCGTTCCATCGAGGCTGCGCAGCGTGGCGTCGATCAACACGCGCTCGGTCGCATCCAGTCCTTGGAGGGCCGCACTGATCTCGCCCTCGACGTTGGCGATGGCCCGCAAGACGCCACGACCGGAGTAGCGCGCCGCATCGCCATCGCGCAGCTCGACAGCCTCGTGCCGTCCCGTCGAGGCGCCGGAGGGGACGCTGGCGCGGGCGGTGAGTCCCGAGCTGAGTGTGACCTCGGCCTCCACGGTGGGTCGGCCGCGCGAATCGAGCACCTCGTAGGCGCGCAGGCTGGCAATGCGGCTGCTCACGGCGCTCCCACCTCGACGCGCTCGATCGCCTGCAGCACCGTCGTCGGTGGACGCAAGAGCAGCGATCGGCCAAGTGCTCGCGCCAGGGTCTGCGAGCGCTCATCGAGATACTCAGCGGGCGACTTGCCGTCGACGCGCGCCACCATCAGGATGCCGAGCTCGCAGATTGTCGCGGACTCGTCGATTAGTGCCTCGGCCTGCTCGCGATAGGCGCCATAGAACCCACGCGCCAGCGCCGCAAACAGGGCCCGTTGGCGCGGCATGTGCAACGCCTTCAGACAGAGGTGATTGAGACAGAAAGCGACATCGAAGACCGGGTCGCCCCAATGCGCAACCTCAACGTCCAGCACCAGCATGACGTCGGGATACGCAATCAGGTTCTTGGGTGCGTAATCACCGAGTACGAGCGCACGGCGCGTTGCGAGCAGGCGCTCGATCTCGGCGTCAATTAATGCGGCGAGGTCGGGGTGTCGCGCCGCCACGCTGCGGTGATACGGGTCGATTCGGCCCTCCACCATCGTCTGCACGTCGTCGAAGTCCGCCGCCACCTGAGCATCGCCGGCCGAGGCCGTGTGAATTCGACCAAGCAAGTCCCCCGCCCGGTATCCGTCACGGAGATCGAGCTGGCTGGCCAACAGCAATTGCTTCCACGGCGTGCCGCCCGGCGGCGCGCACGTCATGCCAAAGGCGTGGTTGGCGTCGTCGGTAAAGACCACCGAGGGCGCAACACCCGGTCCGAGGAGACGATTGATCGTGCTCAAACAGCGATGCTCGACTGCGCTGCGGCCGACATCGTAGGCCCAGACTTGGGCGACCCGAAGAAACGGCAGCGCCTGCTTGACCACCAGACAACCGGTGTCCCACTCCACGCACCAGACGTCGTTCGAAATGCCTCCGCCGAGAGCACTGACGGTGCAATCGTTCGAGGCCGGCACGACGCCGCGTTCGACGAGATACGGCACCAGCGTGGTGGCAGTAAGTTCCACCTGCGCAGTATCCACGATTGCACCTACCCTTAGCCCGTGGAGCAACCGACAGCGATCGAAGTGCGAGGCGCGAGTCGTCGGTATGGCAGCATCCAAGCGCTCGACAACGTGACGCTGACCATCGACGCGCCCGCCACCGGACTGCTTGGCCAGAACGGTGCTGGCAAGTCGACGCTGATGAAGGCGATCCTTGGGCTCGTGCGCTTGGACGCCGGCGAGATCGACGTCCTCGGGCACAATGCTCGCCGCGACGGCGAACAGGTGCGGCGGCGCATTGGCTATGCCCCCGAACATGAGTGCTTGCCCCCCGAGCTGACGGCCGCCGATCTCTGCCGACATCTCGCAGAGCTGCGTGGACTCTCGCGCGCCGACGCGATCAGGCGAGCATCGGAGGTGCTGTTTGCGGTCGGCCTTGAGGAGGAGCGCTCGCGCGTGATCGGTGGTTTTTCGCTGGGCATGCGCCAGCGCGTCAAGCTGGCACAAGCACTCGTCCACGCACCCGAGCTGATTATTCTCGATGAGCCGACCAATGGCCTCGACCCCGCGCAACGTGCCGAGATGCTCGACGTCATCCGCCGCGTGTCGCGCGACCTCAACGTTCGCGTGCTGATTTCGTCGCACATCCTCGACGACATTCGCCGCACCTGCGATGCCGTCGTAGTAATGCGCGACGGGGCCGTGACACTGGCCCGTCCACTCGCGACGGAGGCCGACGAAGCCGACGTCTTGCGCGCCGAAACCGTCTCAAATTCTGCACCGTTCGTAGCCGCGATGACGGCCGCTGGCCTCGACTGCACCGTGATCGACACCACCACGACACGCGTCGTGATTCGTTCTGAGCGCGACCGCGACGTTCTTCGCGACACGGCAGCCAGCACCGGCGTGGGACTGCGCCGTCTCCACCGCGATGGTCCGTCGATCGAAGACGAGCTACTCGAGGCGATCGGATGAGCGAGGCCAAGATCCACGATGTTCGTTACCGACCGTACGACGGCGAGGTGTCCGGTAGTAGCCGCCGCGCGATCGTCTCGATGGCTCGCTGGAGCGCCCTGCGAGCGCTCGGCGCACGCCGCCCATGGACCGCGAAGATCGTGCCGGTCGGGCTCGCCTTGATCGCGCTCGGACCCGCAATCACCGCGCTCGGCGTCAAGGCTCTGCTCGGCTCGACGATTACGCAGCAGCTGCCCGGCGATCTCGTTCCCTACGGGCCGTACTACCAGCTGATCGGGTTTGCCATCCTCGCCTACGCAGCGATCGTGATCCCCGAGACGATCTGCCCCGATCGCCGCAGCCGCGTGCTGGACCTCTACCTGTCAACGGCGCTGAGCCCGCGGGAGTACGTGCTGGGCAAAGTCTTCGCGTCTCTGATACCGCTCTTAGCTGTCACGACGCTCCCGCTTGCCTTTCTCTACGTCGGCAACGTCTTCTTCGCGACGCACCCACTGGGCTACGTCCAAGACCACCTGCGAGAGATTCCCGCAATCCTCGGCGGTGGGCTGTTGATCGCACTCGTCTACACGCTGCTCGGCCTTGCAATCGCGTCGTTGACAAGCCGTCGTGCGTTCGCGAGCGTGGGCTTCATTCTGCTGCTGATCATCTCGGGGTTGGTCAGCGGCGCCTTGCGCGAGGTGGCAAATCTCGGACCCAACTCGCGCCTCATCAACCTCCAAGGCCTCCCGATCTGGCTGGCCCAGAAAATGATTGGCGGTGAGCCGAGCTTCATCAAGAACGGGCCGCTCCAGCAGGTGAATACCCCAGACGTCGGGTTGCTGATCCTGATCAATGCGATCTTGATCGTCGTCTGTGTCGGTATCCTCGCGTTGCGCTATCGCCGGAGCGACGCATGACGCCGCTGCTCGAGTTTGATCGCGTCTCGAAGTGGTTCCGCGACACCGTCGCCGTCGGCGATGTCTCCTTCGCCATCGAGCCGGGAGTGACCGGCCTGCTCGGCCATAACGGTGCCGGCAAGTCGACGGCGATTCGTCTGGCGACGGGCCTTGCGGGACCCGACGAGGGATCGATTCGTGTCCTTGGACTCGATCCGCGTCGCAGTGGCACGGCGCGCGCAGCGATTGGGCTGGTGCCCGATGGTGATGGGCTGTGGCCGGGCCTAACGGCGCTCGGACTGGTCGTCTCCTGCGCGCGCCTGCGCGGTGTCTCAGCCCCGCAAGAGGCCGCCCGGCGCGCCCTGAAGACCGTCGACCTGCTCGACGTAGCCGACCGCGACGTCAAGGGCTTCTCGCAGGGCATGCGGCAGCGCGTCAAGATCGCACAGGCGCTCGTGCACGATCCGCAGGTCTTGATTCTCGACGAGCCCCTCAACGGACTCGACCCCCAGCAACGCGAGACCACCATCGCCTTGCTGCGCGACCTCGGCAACCAGGGTATCGCGACGCTGTTTTCGAGCCACGTGTTGAGCGAGGTTGAGCGTGTCGCCGATCGCGTGCTCGTGCTCGTCAATGGCCGCCTCGTCGCTGAGGGATCGCCGCAGGGTCTTCGCGAGTTGATGGACGAGCGCCCACGGCGCATCCAAGTCGTCACCACGAATGCCCGTGCCATGGCCGCTGGTCTGGCCGGATTGCCTGGGGTCGTGAGCGTCGAGGTCACCGACGACGGCGTCTTGATTGAGACGCGCGACGCGACATCGCTTGCCAGGACACTCCCCGAGTTGGCCGTCGCGACGAACGCCCAATTGCGTTCCGTCGAACCAACCGACGAAAACTTGGAGAGTGTCTATGGCTACCTGACCGAGCGAGCTCGAGGGACGCGTCGATGACCGTCACGCGTCTCACCGTTCGCGCGCTGCTGCTGCGTCGCCGCTCGCTGGCGTTGCTCCTACCGGTGTCCTCAGTCCTCTTCTTCGTGGGACTGGCTATTGTTCGCGGCGATGTCGTTCCGGACATTCAGGCGATCATCGTCGGACGCCTGCTCGTGACGACCGTGGCGCCGCTCGTGGCACTTGTCTTGGCCGTCACGGCGATCGGTGACGAGCGCGAATCGGGCACGATCGTCTACCTCGCCACCGCCCGCATCTCGCGACTGCGGATTGCTGCAGAGAAGACGCTGGCTGCAGCCATCTGCACAGCGATCTTGCTGTCTCCTGCGCTGATCGCGATCGTCATTCTTGGCAACCATCTCGGCGTTGGCACCGACAACATCCTGCGTGGCCTCGCCGGCACGCTGCTCGTAGCAACGGTCTATGTCGCTGTCTTTGTAACGGTCGGGCTGCTCTTGCGACGCGCACTGGTGGCGGGCATTCTCTACATCCTCGTCTGGGAGGGCGCGATCGCCACGATCGCTCCCTCGGCCGAGCGATTCAGCATGACTGCATGGGGGCGCGCAATCACCGACAGTGGGATCTACGGATTGACACCGGACCTCGTACCCACTCTCGCCGCAACCACCGGCGTGATCGCCTTGGTGGTCGCCACCGTACTGGCCGTCGTGCTGGCCGGTTGGCGACTCGGGCGCATGGACCTGCCCTAAAGCCCCTCCAAATCTGAGAAAACTCTCAGGTAACGCGCGTCAGATTTCAGCACACTCCGGGTCAACACCAACGACCCATCACGCGGCAGCAGAGCGATTTTGTTGCCGACATCGTGCTCGACAAACAATCTGACCCAGGAGCCACCATGAAGACACCTTCGCTCACCCGCCGCGGCATCCTCGCCGTCGCGGCCTCCACCGGCGCAGCAGCGCTGCTCGCACAGCCCACGGGACTCATCGATACAGCACGAGGCTCCGCCAACTCGAACTGCGACCCACACGCCAGCATTACGCCGTACGGCACAAATCAGGCGGGGATCACCACGAACGCCCCAGAGCACCTCCAACTGGCTGGTTTTGACCTCGTCCCCGGCACCACCCGCGAGCAGCTGATTGCGCTACTGCAGACGTGGCACGAAGCAATTGGACTCCTGACGAAGGGACTGCCAATGCCAGATGCGGGCGCGCCGGATGTGGCTCCCGCCGACACCGGTGAGGCACTCAGCCAGAGCGCCGACCGCTTGACCATCACCATTGGCTTCGGACCGTCGCTCTTTGACAGCCGGTTTGGGTTGACGGGTCTGCGTCCGGAAGCGCTCGTCGACCTCCCAGCCTTCACGGGCGATGCCCTCGACCCGACGGCCTCTGATGGCGACCTCTGCCTGCAGTGCTGCGCCGAGACCCGGCTCGTAGCCGAGCATGCACTGCGCACGCTGGCACGTCTGGCCACCGGTCGCGCCACGCTGCGCTGGACACAATCGGGCTTCAATGAACTCCCCACCAATCCAGCAGACGGGGCCGGTCGTAACCTGATGGGCTTCAAGGATGGCACTGCCAACCTCAACCCCAACGATCCCACCCGCATGGCGCGCAACGTCTGGGTCGATCCGAGCGACGGGGCAGCCTGGCTCGCAGGCGGCACGTATCTGGTCTACCGCCGCGTGTTTGCAAAGCTCCGCGAGTGGGACGAGAGCGTGCTGTCCGAACAGGAGGATGTCTTCGGGCGCCGTCGGGCAACCGGAGCGCCTTTTGGTGGCACGCGCGAGAACGATCCTGTGCGCAGCGAACTGATGCCCGTCACAGCCCATATCCGACTGGCTAACCCGCGAACGGGGCAGGACAGCGAGGATGAGCGAGTCTTCCGTCGTGGCTTCTCGTTCCACGACGGCCTCGACACAACCGGCGAGTACAACGCTGGCTTGGTGTTTATCTCCTTCCAGCGCGATGCTCGCAGGCAGTTCATCCCACTCCAGACGCGCCTGGCGGCAAGCGACGCCCTCAACGAGTACATCACGCACACGGCCTCGGCGATCTTTGTGATCCCGCCCGGTACGACCGCAGCGGGATACATCGGCGAGACACTGCTGGGTGCAGCACCGCCACGCACCACGACCCCGAACCCGGCCGCTGATCTGCGGACCCCGACGGTCCCCGGCGCTCCTGCCGCTCCTGCGAAACCAGCAGCGCCCTCCGCACCACGAGCTCCAGGTGCAACGCCTGAAGCGCCAAGGCAGGTGCCTCGACCCAAAGCGACCAAAGCCAAGCTCAAGCGCAAGAAGGCTCGGTGATCAACTTCCTATTGGGGTCAGACCCTTTTAGGAAGTTAGAGGCCGCTCGATTACTCGGGGAGGCGATCAACTTCCTATTGGGGTCAGACCCTTTTAGGAAGTTAGAGGTCGCTCGATTGCTCGGGGAGGTGAGCCAACTTCCTAAAAGGGTCTGACCCCAATAGGAAGTTGATCGACGATGGAGCCAAGGGGGATCGAACCCCTGACCTTCTGGCTGCCAGCCAGACGCTCTCCCAGCTGAGCTATGGCCCCGTCAGCAGCGCACGATAGCAAGCCGGCTATGAACGCCTAGACAGACCGTGCCACTACTACTCTCGCCGCGTGTCGCTACCCCTCAGCGACGAGCGTATGCGCGTGGCTCTAGCCCGCA